>NZ_DHEI01000087.1:885-5613 GCF_002399805.1 Flavobacterium sp. UBA4854 | reverse complement strand
CCCAGTTTGTCTGTTGTTCTTTCGCGCATAGCGGTAAAAACCATTACAGCAGCAGCAATTCCAACACCAGCCGAAACAAATTGTAAAAACATCAAGATCATCTGCGACAAATAAGAAACACCGCTTTCACCAGAATAATGCTGTAAGTTGCAGTTTACAACAAATGAAATGGCGGTATTAAATGCCAAATCTGGTGACATTGATGGATTATTATCTGGATTTAGTGGTAAAGAACCCTGAAAAAGAAGGACAAAAAAGCAGAGAAAGAACCAAACCATATTGATACTTAAAAGTGCTTTTAGATGCTGTTTCCAGTTCATTTCTTCAGCTGGATTGATACCGCTGATTTTAAAAATAAATTTTTCAAGCGGATTGAAAATCGGGTCAAGAAGTGTTTTATTTCCTAAAAATACTTTAGCAATATATTTTCCGAAGGGAATCGCTAAAACAATAGTGAGGAGAAAAATACCTATGACACCTAGTAATTCTGTATTCATAATTTTTATTTTTTGTGAAATGCAAATCGTAAAATGTAAAAAGAGAAACTTCTAACTTTTTACATTTCACTTTTTACATGATTTAAAATTTTTCAGGTTTAATTAATACATAAACCAAATACACGAAAACGGCAATTGAAACAATAAAGAGTGCAGTCATGATTTAGATTTTTTCAAAGAATTCAACAGAGAGAAAACAAATGGCGAACAGTAAAACGGCTAGCCCGAGTAAAAGAAAAGTGATCATATTTATTTTTAGAATTTAGATTTGTATTAGGTGAGAGGTAAAATGTAATTTGTAAAAGTGAATGCGAGCATTTTACATTTCACAAATTACATTTCACGTTAGACCCCAGAAGTATTAACTTGTTTGATATATTCTGCTTTAAGCGTGTGCGGGAAAAGATGCGAAATATTGCAGTGGCGCATTTCCATAAAAGACGAAACCGAAAATACATACACGTTTGAAATAGCATTTTTAGTTTCAATGCTTCCGGTAATAAATAACCGTTCAGCAAGTGCTAAACATTTTTTAGCCCGAACGATATTACCGCTGATAATATTTTTTTTGGTTATCTCAGCAAAGCGTTCCGCTTGTTTGTAAATAGAATTAACTTGATTTTTCATGAGAAGGAATTTTTATGTTCTTCCTTTTTATGCCAAAATATATTCCGAAAATGTAGAGTAGAATGTAAGGTGTTGTAAAATAAGAGGTTGTTGTTTTGTGCCAAAAATAAGGCATAAAAAAAGCCTATCATTTTGATAAGCTTTTCTCGTTTTGATATGTTTCTATAAATATTTCGCTCCTCTGGAGTTTTTCAAATAAAATTAAATATTGATTTTTGAAATTTGATATTGCCATCGGAATTTCAGATTATCATTGGAATTTGGATTTTAATTTTTGGAATTTTCTATCCCATATTCTTCAATCTTTCTATACAAAGTAGCAATCCCAATTTCCAACAATCTAGCTGTTTCAGCTTTATTTCCTTTAGTATAATTCAAAACCTTCTGAATATGTAGTTTTTCAATACTTTGCATCGAAAAAGCTGACATAGATTTAGAATTTTTCTCCGTTTGATGCTGCATTTCATAAGGAAGAACATCAGAAGTCAAGGTATCGCCGTTACTCAAAATAACCGATCGTTCAATAACATTTTTGAGTTCGCGGATATTTCCGGGCCAAGAATAATTTTCTAATTTTTCCAGAAAATCAGCTGAGGTTTGTAACGTCTTTTTATTCGTTTTTTCAGAAAACTGTTTCACATAAAAATTCGCTAATAACGGAATATCTTTTGCTCTTTCACGAAGCGAAGGTAATTTGATTTCAAAAATATTCAAACGAAAATACAAATCAGAACGGAAGCGATGCGCTTCACTTTCTTCCTTTAAATCTCTGTTTGTTGCGGCAATTAATCTAAAATTCGATTTTTTAGAAGTTGTATCACCAACAGGAATATATTCGCTGGTTTCTAAAACACGCAATAGTTTAGCTTGAAGATCAATTGGCATTTCACCAATTTCATCTAGGAATAAAGTTCCGCCATTTGCTTCTTCAATAAAACCTTTTTTATCTTTTAAAGCTCCTGTAAATGCACCTTGTTTATGGCCGAAAAGTTCGCTTTCTAAGATTTCTTTGCTAAAAGTACTGCAGTTCAAAGCTACAAAAGACTTTCCTGCACGATTGCTGTTTTCATGAATTGCTTGCGCAAAAACCTCTTTTCCAGTTCCTGTTTCACCAGTTAATAAAACTGTCGAATCGGTTTTGGCTACTTTTTGAGCCAAATCAATCACCTGTTCAATTCCTTTTGATTTTCCGATTATCGTATTAAAAGAATATTTATCGCCTATGCGTTTTTCAAGCTGTTTTACTTTTTTCTGCAAATGCACTTTTTCGACTGCTTTATAAAGAAGCGGAATGATCTTGTCGTTATCATCACCTTTTACGATATAATCGAAAGCGCCGTTTTTCATCGCTTGAACGCCATCGGGAATATTTCCGAAAGCGGTTAAAAGAATAACTTCTGTTAAAGGAAAACTATTTTTTATATCTTGAACAAAATCAACGCCGTTTCCATCGGGAAGTTTTACATCACACAAAACAACATCAATATCGGTTTGCTCTAGTTTTTTAAAGCCAGATTTTAAATCTTTCGCTTCAAAAACTTCAAATCCTTCCGATTTAATAATACGAACCAGCAGACTTCTCAGTTTTTCCTCGTCGTCTATAATTAAAATTTTGTGTGTCATTTGCAGGGATGCTAAATCAAATTTTGGTATTTGATCTACAAATTTAGGTTTTAAATTTGTTCGCTTTTTTGAATCGACAGAAATTATTTTAGTACTAGAATCAGTTTTAAAATATTTTTTTGAAAAAGAAATGTAATTTTAATTCGAAAATGAACCACTAAAATTTTATGTCAAAACAAATTCTTCTAATAGTAACTGCTTTATTTTTCAGCAATTTCAATTGTTATTCAAACGAAATTATCGAAAAGGATTCTTCAAAACCGAAAACCATTTCATTCAAAATAAAACTAAAATCGGCCGATAAAGTAAAAATTGCTGTTGCTCCTTTAAAATACAACAAACATTTAGCCTATAGTTTTACGCTCGACGATGGTTATAGATCTGCTTACTTAACAGCTTTTCCATTATTGAATGGAGGAAAGATCAGCAATTCATCAATTAACGAATGGAAAATTGATCAAGGTGGAGACGGAACAACTTCAGAAGGACTTTTCTATTCTGATGGAATGGGAAATAAAATTCCGTTTAAATTGGCTTTAGCAATTAATGGAGGTTCAATTCGTGACTTGCCCGAAAATCGCGGACATCTTTCATGGGCTGAGGTAAAAGAAATGTACAATGCAGGTTGGGATATTTTGAATCACGGTTTTCATCATGCCACAAAACACGGAACGAATTATTTGACAGAAGTGACCGAAAATAAAACTTCAATAAAGCAAAATCTGGATTTTACAATGTCTCATTTTGTAGTTCCTGGCGGAGAAGGCGATGAGAAATATTATTTAGAATATGAAAAAGAGGCACTTAATAACGGACATTTTTCTGTAGCATCTTATTATGGTGTCGGCCCAGTTTTTAAAGTTGACTCAAAAGTAAATTTAGATAAAATGATTTCTGCTAGAACTTTTGTGCAGAGTTCAAAAGATACGATCACATTTAAAACTATGGATCGTTATTTAAAAACGTTAGATTCGATTACGAAACAGCCCAATACCATTTGGTTTAATGAATTCACACACGGAACAGGAAATACAAATTTGTGGAATCTAAGCATACGTTTTCCTGAATTCAAATATTATATGACTACGCTTGCTAACAAATATGGTTTAAAAGGAAATGACTCAATCTGGATGGCGCCGTGGCAGGAAGTTTACGAATACATTTGGTTAAGAGATAGAATAAAAGTCGATTTTCAGAAGAAAAATAAAGAAGTGATGGTTACAATTCAGCTTCCTGAAATTCCAGAAACTTTCAGAAATCGTGAAATTTCATTGAATGTAGAAACTGCATCAAAATTTGAGGTCGAGCCAAATAAAGATTTAAGAATAAAAGACGATGGAAAAACAACTCACAAGCAGATTTTTATTCAGTTGGAGAAATAATATTTGTAGCTACAAATATTATAATTCTATTAACATTAGAAAACAAAGGCATTCGTATAAATGACTTAATTTTGCATTTTAGCCTTAATTAATATGAAAAACCCAATTTCAGTCTCAATATTAGAGCTTGCAATTATCACTCAAGATAGTAACGCAACAGAAACATTTCAAAAAACAAAAGACATTGCGCAATTAGCCGATAAAATTGGATACAAAAGAATCTGGTTGGCAGAGCACCATAATATGGCACACGTTGCAAGTACAGCAACGGTTGTTTTAATTGGTTATGTGGCAAGTCAAACTGAAAAGATCCGTGTAGGCTCTGGAGGAATCATGCTTCCAAATCATTCTCCTTTAGTAGTTGCAGAACAATTCGGAACTCTAGAAACGCTTTATCCAAATAGAATCGATTTAGGTTTAGGAAGAGCTCCTGGAACAGATCAACCAACTGCCGAAGCAATTCGAAAAGACTTTTTTGAGCAAGCACAGCGATTCCCGCAAAATGTGAGCAAACTTCAGGAATATTTTTCAGCAGAAAATGCAACAGGAAAAGTTCGTGCATTTCCTGCAGAAGGTCTTAATGTGCCAATCTGGATTTT
>NZ_DHEI01000087.1:0-699 GCF_002399805.1 Flavobacterium sp. UBA4854 | reverse complement strand
TTTGCACCAAAATTGATGATTCAGGCATTTGAGTTTTATAGAGAAAATTTCCAGCCATCAGAGTATTTGGATAAACCAAAAACAATGGCATGTGTCAATATTATAGCTGCAAACACAAATGAAGAAGCAGAATTATTGTCTACTAGTTTGTATCAAATGTTCCTAAATCTAATTAGGAATGACCGCAAAGGATTACAACCACCAGTTCCTTCATTAGATGATATCATGAACGAAGCAGAACGTTTTCATGTAAACCAAATGACAGCAGGAACCTTTACAGGAAACAAAGAACAATTAGTAACCGATTTGAAAAAGTTCATTGATTATGCAAGAATCGACGAACTAATGGTAACAAGTCCAATCTTCGATCATCAAGCAAAACTAAAAAGCATTCAAATTACCAAAGAAGTAATAGACACTTTGAATCAGTAATGCCTACTTATATAGTATAGCTTTTGTTTCCTATTATATATAAGAGTAATTTTTATTTCAAACCCGGCAGTTTTTGATAAACCGTCGGGTTTGTTTTTTGAATATATATATAGTTGAAAGTTGAAGTCTTGATGCTAAATTAGGAGATGTTTCCCTTTATGCGCTTCAATCTTTTTGTTCCGAATGCCTGCCCAAAAAGGATTTGCGGATCCATCGAAGCTATGGGGGAGCGTTTCTGGAAGATATTTTTACGGAAAGCGCCCCTTT
>NZ_DHEI01000018.1:54706-58520 GCF_002399805.1 Flavobacterium sp. UBA4854 | reverse complement strand
GATAAAGGAACTTCTATTAGAGAAAATTATCAGCCCGTTACAGGAAAAGGATTAGAAGCTTTTAATTTTAGCTGGTCTGCATCGCATTATTTAATGCTGCTTTTGGAGGATAAATAAACATCCGAAATTTCATTAATACCAAAACTATAAAATATGTTTAACTACAATATATCTTTCACAAAATTAATAATGGCAGGATTGCTTGTTGCAAGCTGTCATTCAATTCCTCTTATTGCTCAAAACAAAAAAAATGCAGTTTCAGAAAATAAAGATCCGCAACGTTTTTTCTCAAAGGCAGATTTAATGCAAATTGGGGTTTATTATTATCCGGAACAATGGCCGAGAGACCAATGGGAACGCGATTTAAAAAATATTAAAAAATTAGGATTTGAGTTTACGCATTTTGCCGAATTTGCATGGACTTTTATGGAGCCTGAAGAAGGAAAATACGATTTCAAATGGCTAGATGATGCTTTGGCAATTGCAGAAAAAGCAGGTCTAAAAGTAATTCTTTGCACGCCTACGCCAACACCTCCTGCTTGGATGGGAGAAAAATATCCTGAGATTTATCTAGTCGATGCAAGTGGACGCAGAAGAGAACATGGAAATAGAGCGAATCAATCTGTATCTAATGAAAAATACAGAGAATTTGTAGAAAAAATTGTTTCTGAATTAGGAAAAAGATACGGAAAAAATAAAAATATCATAGGCTGGCAAGTAGATAATGAACCTGGCGCACCAGACGATTTTAGTCCTTCGGCGCAAAAAGGATTTCAGAAATGGCTTAAAGCCAAATACGGAACAATCGAAAAATTGAATACCGAATGGGTAGCTAGTTTCTGGAGTATCAGATATAATAATTTTGAACAGATTGCAATTCCAAATGCGGAGATTTATTCTGAAGACAAACTTAGTCCGCACGCTGTTTTGGATTTCAAAAGATATACGGCAGATTCGCAAGCAGAATATTTAAATCTGCAAGCCGAAACACTTCGAAAATATATCGATCCGAAACAATGGGTAACAACAAATTATACCAATGTAGTGTATGGTGCAGATCCAAGAAGAACAGATAAAATGGATTTTGCCACTTATACAATGTATCCAGTTAGCGGAAGAAATACGTTAGGAGGACAGAATTTCAGAATGGGATCTCCAAACAAAATCATGGAAGCCAATGATTATTATCGATCTATAAATGGCGTTACTGGAGTTATGGAAATGCAGCCAGGACAAGTAAACTGGGCAAGTATTAATCCGCAATTGCTTCCAGGAACTGTTCACATGTGGATTTCTCAGGCTTTTGGAGGAGGTTGTTCATTTACTTGTACTTACAGATACAGACATCCTTTAGGAAGCAGCGAAATGTATCATGATGGAATTGTTGGAACTGATGGAGTAACTCTATCAACAGGAGGAAAAGAGTTTGTACAGTCAATCGAAGACATGAAATTGCTTCGTAAAGAATACAATCCAAAAGCGGTGATTCCGCAGGAAATTGCAAAAAGGAAAACAGGATTTTTATGGAGCCATGAAAATCTTTGGGATTTGGAAAACCAAAAGCAAACTGAATTCTGGAATACATGGAGACATAGAAATACGTACACTTCGGCAATAAAATCAACAGGCGCACCAATGGATTTTATTACAGAAGAAAGCGATTTTTCGGCTTATCCATTTATTGTGGCGCCTGCGTATCAATTAGTTGATCAAAAGTTGGTTAACAAATGGACAAAATATGTTGAAAATGGAGGAAATTTAATTCTTTCTTGTCGAACAGGACAGAAGGATAAAAACGGACATTTTTTTGAAGCGAATTGGAATGCGCCAATTGTACCTTTAATCGGAGCTGATGTTGAGTTTTTTGATATGTTAGTTGAAGATGTAAACGGAACAGTAAATGCTGGAAGCAATACTTACAAATGGAATGCTTGGGCAGATGTCTTAAATCCGAAACAAGGTACAGAAGTTTTAGCCACTTATGCCGATCAGTTTTACAAAGGAAAAGCAGCTGCAATTACAAGAAAACTAGGAAAAGGAACCGTTACTTATATTGGAGCAGAAAGTAAAGATGGAAATTTGGAAAGAGAAGTTGTTCGAAAAGTTTATGAGAATGCAAAAGTAGCCATCGAAAACTTTCCAAAAGGTGTTTATGTAGAATGGAGAGACGGCTTTTTTGTTGGGGTAAATTATACCAATGAAACAATTAATCTGCCTATTCCCGCAGGAAGTAAAATATTAGTGGGCAAAAATCCATTAGAACCAGCTCAGGCTGTTATCTGGAAATAATCATACCGTATTTCTGCAAGGTTTTCAAAACCTTGTAGGAATAGTTATGAAAATGAAAAAATCCTGTTTTATAGATATCTTTAATACCTACAAGGACTGAAAAAGACCTTGCAGGAAAGCAAAAAAAAAGTGCCAATTCGTGTGATTCGTGGCTAAAAAAAATAAAAAACAACTTTAAAAGAATACCAATGAATTTTTCAGAAGCAATTATTCAAGATTTAGTAAAAGAACATTACGGTTTTAGCGTAACCGTAAAAGCATTAAACGGGTATGATGAATTGAATTTTCTTTTATCAAATGAGAAAAATGAAAAATACATTCTAAAAGTATCCAACGAAAGTCATCCGTTTCCTTTTTTAGAAGCGCAAGCGGCCATTATAAGACATCTTACAAAAAGCACTATTTCAGATTGTTTTCAGCATTTTTGCATCAACAAAAAAGGAGAAGAGCTCACAAAAATAGTAACAGATTCTCAAACCTATTATATCCGAATTTTAAACTTTTTAGAAGGCATTTTCTGGGTAGATGAAAAGAACAAAACAAGTGAATTGCATTATAATTTAGGTTCGTTTTTGGGTAACATGGATCGTGCTTTGGCAGATTTTTCGCATCCTGCAATGCACCGAAATTATACTTGGGATATTAGTAAAGCTAGTGAAGCAGGCGATAACTTGAAACACATTCTAAATCACGAAAGAAGGCGTATTGCAGGTTATTTTTTATTGCAGTTTGACACAGAAGTAGCACCGCAAATTCATCGATTGAGACATGCTTATATTCACAACGATGCTAACGATTATAATGTTTTAGTGCAGGGAAATCGCGTGAGCGGACTTATTGATTTTGGTGATATGGTTTATACAGCTTTAGTCAATAATTTGGCAATCGCCTGTACTTATGCAATGTTAGACGAAGAAGATCCATTGGCTGTAGCGGTAAAAATTGTTGAAGGATATCATCATTCATATGCACTTACTGAGCAGGAATTAGATTTATTGTATTATTTAATCGCAGGAAGACTTTGTATTAGCGTAACGCAATCGGCTTATAATGCTTCATTAGACAGTAACAACGAACATCATTTTATTACTGAAAAACCAGCTTGGGATTTATTATATAAACTAATAAAAATTAACCCGATCAAGGCGCAAGATGCGTTTAGAAAAGCTTGTGGTTTTGAAGGATTAATTACAAATGATGATTACTCAGAATTGCTTGAAATCAGAAAAAAGAAAATAGGCAGAAACCTGAGTATTGGTTACAAAGACAAACTAAAAATTGTAAAAGGAGCTTTGCAATATTTATATGATGATAAAGGAAGAACTTTTGTTGATTGCGTAAATAATCCTTCGCATGTTGGTCATTGTCATCCCGTTGTTGTTAGAAAAATGCAAAAGCAAATTGCAACTTTAAATACCAATACGAGATATTTGAATGATGCGATTACAGAATATGCAGAAAAACTAACCGCAACTTTACCAGAAAAACTTAGTGTTTGTTATTTTGTTAATTCAGGAAGTGAAGC
>NZ_DHEI01000018.1:47991-54516 GCF_002399805.1 Flavobacterium sp. UBA4854 | reverse complement strand
CACGGAACTTCGACAGTTGCAATGGAAATGAGTCCGTATAAATTTGACAGCAAAGGCGGTTCAGGGCAAATGCCTTGGATTCATAAAGCAATTAATCCAGATTTGTATCGTGGACCGTATAAATATGGAGATACTGAAGCCGGAGAAAAATATGCTGCCGATGTGCAAAGAATTATTGAAGATTTAAAAAACGAACACAAAGCGCCAGCAGTATTTATTTGCGAAACTTTGTTGGGAGTTGGAGGACAAATTCCGTTGCCAGAAAATTATCTTAAAACAGTTTATCAATATGTTCGTGCCGCAGGAGGTGTTTGTATTGCAGACGAAGTTCAAGTTGGATTTGGAAGAATTGGAGATCATTTCTGGGGATTCGAATTGCAAAATGTCGTTCCTGATATTGTTGTTTTAGGAAAACCAATAGGAAACGGACATCCGCTTGCAGCTGTGATTGTTACTGAGGAAATTGCAGAAGCCTTCAACAACGGATTAGAATATTTCAATACCTTCGGAGGAAATCCTGTTTCAATGACAACAGGATTGGCAGTTTTAGATGTAATTCAAGAAGAAGAAATGCAAAAGCATGCTCTAGAAACTGGAAATTACTTGATGGATGGATTAAAAGTCTTAATGGCTAAATACCCAATTATAAGTGATGTTCGAGGGCATGGTTTGTTTATTGGTGCAGAAATGGTAAAAGATAGAATTACGATGGAACCAGCTATTCCTGAAATTGATATTGTTGTTGAAAAACTAAAAGCAAAAGGCTATTTGTTGAGTACAGACGGACCTTTGCATAATGTTTTAAAGATAAAACCGCCAATGCCATTCAACAAACAAAATGCTGATGAATTGGTCGAATTATTAGATGTCGCATTAAGCGAATTATAGAAAATTTTCTATCAAAATAAAAAAGCTTCCGTTGCAGAATCGACGGAAGCTTTAATAAATTCTGTACAAGGATTTAAGTAAACCCAAATTATTCCTAGTTTCTTTCCCTTTTATCATTTTGATAGAAGAGAATTTGCGTACAATAAAAATAAAAAAATGGAGCATAATAATATTCTTGATAAGAGTTCTTTTAATCTTGAAGTTCTAGAAAAACAATTGGAAGGTAAATTGTTTTACGATCGTACGATGCGCCTGCTTTACGCTACAGACGCAAGTGCATATAAAGAAATGCCTTTAGCTGTTGCCATTCCGAAAACGAAAGAAGACATTCAAAAAATTATTCTTTTTGCTAAAGAAAACAAAAGCAGTATTATTCCGCGTGCAGCCGGAACCTCGCTTGCAGGACAAGTAGTTGGAAATGGCATTGTTGTAGATATTTCACAAGAATTTACTAAGATTATTTCGGTAAATCAAAGCGAAAAATCGGCTTGGGTTGAACCAGGTGTAATTCGTGATGAACTGAATCTTTATTTGAAATCGTACGGACTTTTTTTCGGACCAGAAACTTCTACCAGTAATCGCTGCATGATTGGCGGAATGGTTGGAAATAATGCCTGTGGAGCACGTTCTGTTGTATATGGATCAACGCGTGAGCATGTTCTTGAAATAAAAGGTTTTCTGGCAGATGGAAATGAAGTCGTTTTTGGCGCTTTAACAAATGCTGAATTTGAAGATAAATGTAACGGAATTAATGTTGTTAGTACATTAGAACAAGCAATTTATGTTCAAGCGAAAGAAATACTTTCATCTGAAAATAATAGAAATTTATTTGACGTCAATTTTCCTAAAAAAACAATTCCAAGAAGAAATACAGGTTACGCTTTAGATTTATTGGCCGATAGTTCGCCTTTTATAGATTCCTCAGAAAAGTTTAATTTCTGTAAATTGATTGCAGGATCTGAAGGAACTTTGTTTTTTTCGACAGCGATAAAATTAAATCTGGTTGGTGCTTTAAAACCTTTTTCAGCATTGATTTGCGTTCATTTCGAAAGCATTCATGAATCTTTAAAAGCGAATATTGAAGCATTGAAGTTTAATCCTGATAGTGTGGAATTAATTGACCACTATATTTTAGAATGTACCAAAGAAAATATAGAACAAAGCAAAAATCGCTTTTTTGTGAAAGGTGATCCTCAGGCTATTTTGGCTGTCGAATTTTTGAGAGATTCGCAAGAAGAAATCGAGAAGATTGCAGAAGAGATGGAAGCTTTAATGCGATCTAAAAATCTAGGTTATCATTTCCCAATTGTGTATGGTGAAGACACCAATAAAGTTTGGGCATTAAGAAAAGCTGGATTAGGCTTATTATCGAATATTCCAGGAGATGCAAAAGCAGTTGCGGTAATTGAAGATACAGCCATAGACGTAAATGATTTGCCTGATTTTATAGCAGATTTTAATGCGATTTTAAAAGAAAGAAATTTAAACTGTGTACATTATGCGCATGCCGCTACTGGCGAATTGCATTTGCGTCCGATTATAGATTTAAAAACCAAAGAAGGAACGGCTCTTTTTAGAACTATTGCATCAGATATAGCGCATTTGGTTAAAAAATACAAAGGTTCTTTAAGTGGTGAACATGGTGATGGAAGACTTCGTGGAGAGTTTATTCCGTTGATGCTTGGAGATGAAATTTATCAGCTATTTATTCAGATAAAAAATGTTTGGGATCCTTGGGGTGTTTTCAATCCTGGAAAAATTGTGAATACGCCACCAATGGATACAAGTCTACGATATAAAGCAGGTCAAGATACGCCAATGCCTGAAACGTATTTTGATTTTTCAGATCATAACGGAATTCTTCGTGCCGCCGAAATGTGCAACGGATCTGGAGATTGCAGAAAAACAGAAAAAAGTGGCGGAACAATGTGTCCAAGTTATATGGCAACTCGAGACGAAAAACATACGACTCGAGCGCGCGCCAATATGCTTAGAGAGACTATTACAAACTCAACGAAAGCAAATCGGTTTGATGATGAAAATTTGCTTGACGTTTTGGATTTATGTTTAAGCTGTAAAGGATGCAAATCAGAATGTCCTTCAAATGTTGATATGGCAAAATTGAAAGCCGAAACATTACAGCAGTATCAGGATAAAAACGGCGTAAAATTTAGATCTAAACTAATTGGAAATACGCCAAAAATAAATCAATTATTCGCCTCAGCTCCGTGGCTATACAATTTATCTACGAAAGGAATTCTAGGAAATTGGATTAAAAGAGGAACTGGTTTTGCCCTAGAAAGACAATTGCCTTTAATGCATAAAATTACTTTTGACAAATGGATGAAAAGCTATAGCCAAATTGGTGATTTTAATAATGGAATTGTGTATTTGTATAATGATGAATTTCTGAATTATTTTGATGTCGAAATAGGACAAACCGCTGTAAAACTTTTAAACAGATTAGGTTATAAAGTTGAGATTCCTAAAATTGGAATAAGCGGAAGAACTTATTTGTCAAAAGGAATGCTAAAAGAAGCACGAGAAATTGCAGAACAAAATACAAAAGACTTTGAAGTAGCAATTTCAACCAATGGAATTTTAATTGGAATTGAACCTTCTGCAATATTAAGTTTTCGCGATGAATACCCTGATTTGTGTCGTGGTGATCTCAAAGAAAAAGCAAAACAATTTGCAACGAAAACTTTTTTAATTGAAGAGTTTTTGGCTAAAGAATTGGAAGCTAAACGTATTTCTCCTACTAGTTTTACAGAAAAGACAGAAAGAGTGCGTATGCATGGACATTGTTTTCAGAAAAGTTTATCGTCTTTAGTGCCACTTAAAAAGATACTTTCATTGCCAAAGAACTATACTGTTTTAAATATCCCAAGTGGTTGTTGCGGAATGGCAGGTTCGTTTGGTTATGAAAAAGAGCATTATGATATTTCGATGAAAATTGGAGAACTGGTTTTGTTTCCGACAATTAGGACAGAAGAAAGCGCTACTTTAATTGCCGCTCCAGGAACAAGCTGTAGGCATCAAATTGCAGATGGAACAGGACGAAAAGCACAGCATCCTGTGGAAATATTATTTAAGGCTTTGAAATAGAGATTTGCTATTATTGTCCCAATATTCTGAAGACACGCACTGCCGTACGTCTTTTCAGCTATACTTTACGTATGAAATCTGTTATATCTGTAAAATCTGCGAGAGGCATTTTTGACTATTTTTTTCTCTCGCAGATTTTGCAGATTAAGGGGATTTATATCTGAGTAAAAGACTATTTTAAAAAAAACAAACCTCCAAAAATGTATTTTGGAGGCTTGTATTAAAAAACAATAATTCAAAAAAAATTATAACTTAATATTTATCGTCGTGCCATCTTTAATAACTTTATTGATTGCTAGCTTTTTTCCATCAGTTATTTTTAACCTTAGGTTTTTGCCAGCTCTTTCAACTGTAATATCAAAATCGTGTTCAAAAGCATGAATGCGCTTCAGTTTCATAATAGACCAATTTTTGGGAAGACGTGGCGTAAAATCGAAACTGTGTAAGCCTGTCGGACGAATTCCGAATAATCCTTCTGTAAATATTCGGCAATATAAACCGCTTTCGGCCGAAAGATGACGCTGATCGCCTTCTGGATAAGCTTCTACAGGATATGGAACGTGATCGCCCAATAAACGTCGGTTAGAATAGTAATGTAAAAAATCAAGTGCTTTATCTGTTTCGCCAGCAGCAAGAACTCCTCTTAGGGCATATAAAGTAGATCGATCCCAAAATATTTTATCTCCCGCTATACTTGCCAAACCATCCTTAGTCCATAATCTAGGAGAAAATAAAGCATCTATTGTTCCATCTTTTCTATCATAAATTCCCATAGTAAGCGGTGTGCAAATCCAAGCTCTTAAAACATCATTTTCTTTATAATACTTATAGGTTTCAAAACCTTCGACTTTAGCGCCAAAATAGTTTTCAATTGCAGTCTTTAGTTTCTCAGCTTCGGTTTTATACGTTTTAAGCTGGCTTTCATTTTTTCCTAAAGCCTTCCCTAAATAAATTGCTGAGTTTAATGCATCATAATACAGAGAAGAAGTATTAAGGTTGGCTTTTCCAGCTGGTAGACGTCCTTCTAGTTCATCAGAATCTGAAGCGACAACGCCCTCAGCATTTATTTTTCTGCGACAATATTCTAAACACCATTCTATTAATGGCCATAATTGTTTTGCTTCATCTACATTTCCCCTTGAAAGTGCGTAACGAGCTGCTCCATAAGCAATCATTGCGCCATCACCACGATCTCCTGCGCCAGCCCAAATATCAGTTCCTTCTGCAACAATAGAACTCGGAATCGATCTATAGTCTTTGTTCATGAATTTTGCAAATTGCAGATAAGCATTCAATGAAGCCTGATTTCCATACTCATACCCCAAATAAGGAAAGAACGGACCAACATATTCAGCCTCATCGTTTGCCCAGATTGCAGCGTAATACGATTCTCCTCCAGGACCGTGCATTGGACCGTTTTTGGTTTCAAAAATACTTTCAGCCGCTCTGATTTTCGCGAAAGCAAATTCAGTATTTAAAACTTGATCTGGTGTTTCCAAAATTAATTTGCTCCAAATTTCACGGATCAAATCAATGCGTTTGTTTTTTTCTTCTTCGGCATTTACAGCAGGAAAAGATTCGTTTGTTTTGACGCCAGAATAAAAAACAGAAAAAGTAACACTTTCGTTGGGCTTTAGATTAAAATTTCCGTCATTAAATAATTGCACCTGAATTTTGTAGCTGCCTTCTGTTCCTTTTGTAGGATCTGAAGTATAAACCGTATTTGATTTTGGAATTTCTACGATGGAGTTTTTTTCAGAAGTGTTTTTAATAGTGTAAATTTCATTGTAGCCTGCCAATGCTGTCGAAGGAAAAAATTGTCTAGTAAGTTCAAGAGCATTGGTTTTACTTTTAATTAATAATGTTCCGTTAAGAGTTATCGAAACTGTTTTCTCTTCCGTAATTGGTTTGTAATTTACAGTTACAAGATCAAAAGCATCTTGAGCAAATTGACGTGTAAAACTTGCATGTGTATTGTTAGGAACAGTTCTGAGCATTGGCCAGATCAAACTTCGAGTAGCATGAAAAGAACCATCTGCTGCTACGCCGTATCTTAAAACGCACGAGATTTTTTTACCGCTCATTTCGATATGGTCATCATGCGGAATAGCATTGTTTATTTGCCAAGAAATTGTACCATCACTATTAATTTGCCATCGCTGATCGTCTTGAGAAAATGCAATATTGCTAATAAAAAATAATGCAGTAAGAGTAAGTAAAAAGGTTTTGCGTTTTTTTCCAAAAGATAGCTTCATTGCGTTTGTTTTTTGTATTTGTTGTGTTGTGTTGTGTTGTGTGTTTTGTAGTTTTTTATGCTTTACAGATAATCCTGCATGAAGCACAGTTAAATTGTTGACCTCAGAAATGCTCTTTTTTCGTCTTAGAATGTTAGTGCTGTTTTTTGCGAGACATTCGGCTCGGTTCTTATGCTTGTTTGGTTAATAATTCATGCTTCTTCGTTTGGTTTTTAAGGTCAATAATTGAGTTTTTCGTTAGTTTTTTGTCTTTTATTCTATTTTGAAACCGAAA
>NZ_DHEI01000018.1:43971-47812 GCF_002399805.1 Flavobacterium sp. UBA4854 | reverse complement strand
ATCCAAAAGTATAAATGTTCTCAAGTTTTACATACCAGTACCTACTAGTTTTTTTTAATTGGAGGTAAAAAAGAGATATGATTTTTAACAATGTGAAAAGCAAATAGGATAATATATACACAGAATGTAAATTGTTTCATTGGAAAATAGGTAACTTAATTTTGTTTTCTTCTAATGGTAATTTATTGAAAGTAATTTCAAATAAATGATTTAGAATTTTGATGCTTGTAAGCATTATTTATTCATGAAATGGATAATATAGTATCACAAAAAAAATGGTAAAACTTTTGCATTTTTTCTTTTCACCCTATTTTTCAACCATACCAGTTTGCTTTTTACGCTATTGTATTAGGAATAAGCATGTTCGATCTCGTCTATAAATAATGAGATTAAACAGCTTTTTTTTTAGCCCAAAGAATGTCTGTAGAGAAGCACCACAGTTTGTCTACGCATCGAATAGCTACAAATATTGATTAATGAATAATTACAAATTCAGCTTTCTATACTGCAAAGGAGAAAGCTGTTTTAATTCTTTAAACTTTCGATTAAAATTAGAAATATTATTGAAGCCGCATAATTCGGCAATTTCCAAAACAGAGAGTTCTTCATTATTAGATAATAATTTTGCAGCTCTCTCAATGCGCACTTCAATTAGAAACTGAAAAAAAGATTTGTTTGTCCGGACTTTAAAATACCGACAAAAAGCATTTTTGGTCATACTGGCTATCGAAGCAATTTCATCAAGCGTTATGTTTTTATGAAAGTTAGTCATAACATATTCAAACACAATCTGCATTCTTTTCCCTTCATTATCAGTTATTTTCTTTTGATATAAATAATTAGAAAGCGGAGTAGTTTCAGATGTTGAGAGCCATTTTAGAATATCAAGAAATAATATAAATCGTGTATAACTGTCGGCTTTTCGTAACTTCTTAAAATATTTGACTACTTTTTTTGGCGCATTGTGAATGATAAATCCATTTTTGCTGCTTTCTAAAATAGGATGAATATTTCGGAAAGTAGATAATTCAAAAAAATCTTTCCCAAACGAATTGAAAGTAAAGAATAAAGTTCGCATTACAGAAATTACATTTTCTTGAACATCACTTCTAAATACATGGGGCAGATTGCTTCCAATTACCAATATATCGCCCTCGCGATATTGCGAAATAGTATCGCCGGCAAAAACGGCTCCTTCTCCTTTTTCTATAAAACTAATTTGAATTTCTTCATGCTGGTGCAGTTTATCATAAAATGATACTTCTATATCTTCTTGATAAATAAGGGGATCTTCTCCAGATTTTGGAATTTTGAATGGAAAAACTTTCATATAGTGGTTAGTTAGTTACTATCAAATATATTGTATTTGATCAAAAAAATGATGCTATAATGTTCTGTTTTTTGACATTTGCCATTATATAGGGTAATATAGTATCACTTTGTGGTAATTTTTGAAGTCTTAGCTCTGTCCTTTCTAGATAATTTTGGCTTAAATAAAAAATTAAAATTATGAGCATTGAATGGAATGGCGTGATGCCGGCGGTAACTACAAAATTTACTGCAGATGATAAATTAGACTTCAAAATGTTTGAAGTTAATATGAAGGCACAATTAGATGCTGGGGTATCAGGGATTATTTTAGGAGGCACTTTGGGTGAAGCCAGTACACTTTTAGAAGAAGAAAAAAGAGAATTAGTACAACATACCGTTTCACTTACAGAAAATAAAGTGCCTGTAATTATGAATATTGCAGAGCAAACTACAAAGGGAGCCATTTTAGCGGCTAATAAAGCGGAACAAGACGGTGCAAAAGGATTAATGATGCTTCCTCCAATGCGTTACAAAGCATCTGATTTTGAAACAATTGCTTTTTATAGTGAAGTGGCAAAAAGTACAACACTTCCTATTATGGTTTACAACAATCCAATTGATTATAAAATCGAAGTTTCTTTAGATATGTTTGAAGAGTTATTAAAATTCGATAATATTCAAGCAGTAAAAGAATCTACAAGAGATATTTCTAATGTTACAAGAATGATTAACCGATTTGGCGATCGTTTAAAAATATTATCAGGAGTTGACACATTAGCACTAGAAAGTTTATTAATGGGGTCTGATGGATGGGTGTCTGGATTAGTTTGTGCTTTTCCTGCAGAAACAGTAGCGATTTATAAATTGGCTAAAGCGGGAAGAATCGATGAAGCTCTAAAAATTTACAGATGGTTTTTGCCTTTGTTAGAATTGGATATTAATTCCTTTTTAGTTCAAAATATAAAATTAGCAGAAGTAGCAACAGGAATTGGAACTGAAAATGTCCGTGCTCCAAGATTGCCATTGCAAGGGGCAGAAAGAGAAAGAGTTCTTGCCATTATTGCCGAAGGACTACGTACAAGACCAACTTTGCCAGATTACAAAAATTTATAGCATCTTATTGCCAAGATTGGCTCTTTTGGTTATCAGTCTCAGTGAGAATTGTTAGGGAATTCTTTACTGAGGCTATAACTAAGAACTGTGACTTCAATACATTTCATTTATTAGACAAAAACATGATTACAGGAAAAAATTATATAGGAAGCCAGCTAAAAGCGAGTGGTTCAAAAATATTAAAAACGTTTAATCCGTTATTGAACAAAGAAAATCCTTGGGTTTTTACAGAAGCAACTCAGGATGAAATTGAGGAAGCAGTTACTTTAGCCAATCAAGCATTTTCGAGTTATAAAAAATATTCAGGAATTGAAAAAGCTAAATTCTTAAACGCAATTGCTGATGAAATTTTAGCTTTGGGAGATAATCTTCTAGAACAATACTGTACCGAATCGGGTTATCCGAGAGGCAGGGCAGAAGGTGAACGAGGTAGAATGATCGGTCAATTAAGAGCCTTTGCCGAAATGCTTACAGAAGGAAACTGGGTTCGAGCAACAATTGATACTGCAATAATTGACAGACAGCCTGCACCAAAAGAAGATTTGCGCAAAATGTTAGTTCCTCTAGGACCAATTGTGGTTTTCGGGTCGAGTAACTTTCCTTTTGCATTCTCCACAAGCGGAGGAGACACAGCTTCGGCTTTGGCTGCGGGTTGTCCAGTTATTGTAAAAAGCCATTCTATGCATATAGGGACAGGCGAAATGGTCGCTTCAGCTATTATAAAAGCGGCTCAGAAAACCAATATGCCCGAAGGTGTTTTTTCTAATCTTATAGGAGACGGAAGAACACTCGGAACGAGTTTGGTAAAACACCCATTAATAAAAGGTGTTGGTTTTACAGGAAGTATAAAAGGCGGCCGTGCTTTATGCGATTTGGCTGCACAGCGTCCAGAGCCAATTCCGGTATTTGCAGAAATGGGAAGTATAAATCCTGTGGTGCTTTTACCTAATGCATTGAAAAAAAACAGTCAAAAATGGGCAACAGCTTATGCAAATTCGATCACTTTAGGAGCAGGCCAATTTTGTACCAATCCAGGATTATTATTAGCTTTAAGAGGTGAAGAATTAAAAGAATTTGAAGAGAACCTAAATCAAGCCATTGAAAAAACTCAGCCTGGCTGTATGTTGCATCCTTCTATTTATGCTGATTTTAATAACGGAATTTCAAAAATAGAAGCACAGAATGGAGTTTCGAAAATCGCTCAGTTTAAAGGAGAAACAATTCCAAATCATGGCATTCCAACAGTTTTAAAAGTTAATGGAAAAAAGTTTTTAGAGAATAAAATATTGCATAACGAAGTTTTTGGTCCATTTTCTATTTTAATTGAATGTGAAAATGAGACGGAATTAATAGAAGTTATTTCTAAACTGGAAGGACAGCTAACAGGAACAATTATAAGTGAAGAGAACGAAATTGA
>NZ_DHEI01000018.1:25453-43785 GCF_002399805.1 Flavobacterium sp. UBA4854 | reverse complement strand
TTCTATGCTTCATGGCGGACCTTATCCTGCATCGTCAGATTCACGTTATACGGCCGTAGGAATACATGCGGTTTACAGATGGGTTAGACCATTAAGTTATCAGAATTGGCCAAACGAATTGCTGCCTGCTGAATTGCAAAATGAGAATCCATTACAAATTGTTCGTACAATAAATAATAAACTAACACTATCTCAAATATAAAATGGTAAAGAAAACTTTTTTTTGCGTAGATGCTCATACGTGCGGAAATCCAGTTCGGGTTGTTGCCGGTGGCGGACCAAATCTACAAGGTAATTCGATGAGCGAAAAACGGCAGCATTTTTTAAAAGAATATGACTGGATTCGTAAAGGATTAATGTTTGAACCAAGAGGACATGATATGATGAGCGGAAGCATTTTGTATCCGCCAAGCGATCCTGCCAACGATGTTGGAATTTTGTTTATAGAAACTTCTGGCTGTCTGCCAATGTGCGGACACGGAACAATTGGAACTATTACAATTGCTGTTGAGGAAGGATTAGTAACGCCAAAAACTCCAGGTATTATAAAAATGGAAGCTCCGGCAGGTTTAGTGCATATAGAATATCAGCAAACTGGCAAAAAGGTAGATTGGGTACGTCTGACCAACGTAAAATCGTATCTAGCAGCCGAAGGTCTTACTATTGATTGTGAAGAATTGGGTGAGATTGTTTTTGATGTGGCTTATGGAGGAAATTATTATGCTATTGTCGATCCGCAGAAGAATTTTTCTGGTGTTCAGGATTTTACAGCGAGTAAAATTATTCAATACAGTCAGGAAGTGCGCAAAAAGATTAATGAAAAATATCCTGATTACTTCATTCATCCACAGAATGATACCATTCGAGATGTGTCGCATATGTTATGGACAGGAACGCCAATAGATTCTACATCCTCAGGTAGAAATGCTGTTTTTTATGGAGATAAAGCAATCGACCGTTCGCCGTGCGGAACAGGAACATCGGCCCGAATGGCACAATTGCACGCAAAAGGAAAATTGAAAAAAGGGGAAGAGTTTATTCACGAAAGTTATATTGGAAGTAAGTTTATTGGTAAAGTCGTAGAAGAAACTTCTATTGGAGATATTCCAGCTATTGTTCCAAGTATTCAAGGTTGGGCAAAAGTATACGGTTATAATACTATTGTAATTGATGAAAGTGACGATCCATATGCATTTGGATTTCAGGTTATTTAATGAATTAATTTATAGTATAACTAGAAGTTTAAAAAACTCTTAACGAATTAAAATTTATGAAAAAAGTAGCTGTTATAGGCGGCGGAATTATTGGCTTATGTTCTGCTTATTATCTTGCAAAAGAAGGTTATGAGGTGAGCGTATTTGACGAATCTGATATGAACAATGGCTGTTCGTACGGAAACGCAGGTATGATTGTGCCTTCACATATTATACCGCTCGCGCAGCCTGGCATGATAGCACAAGGAATAAAATGGATGTTCGATAGCCGCAGTCCGTTTTATGTAAAACCACGTTTGAACAAAGATTTAATAAACTGGGGAATGCAGTTTTATAAACATGCCAATTTACGTCATGTAGAAAATGCAATGCCCGCTTTGCGAGATCTTTCTCTTTTGAGTAAAGAGCTTTATCAGGATTTTGCTAAAGAGAATAATTCTTTTTTTTACGAAGAAAAAGGGCTTTTGATGCTTTATAAAAGCGATAAAGTAGGAGAAGAAATGCATCACGAAGGAAAAGAAGCAGAACGTTTAGGACTTGAAGTAGATTATCTGTCAAAAACTGAAGTTGCGCTTTTAGAAAAAGGAACTAATACAAATGTAATTGGAGGAGTTCATTATAAAAGCGATGCGCATTTGTATCCTCAAAAATTTATGACTTTCATCAAAGAAGAATTGGCTCGCTTAAAAGTCGAAATTCATTCTCAAACTAGCGTTAAAGATTTTGTTTTAGAAAGAAATAAAATAGAAAAAATAGTAACCAATAAGGGACTCTTTAGAGCCGATGAAGTGGTCTTGGCATCAGGATCTTGGAGCCCTTTTTTGGCCAAAAAACTAAATATCTCGATTTCAATTTTACCAGGAAAAGGATACAGTTTTACATTAAAAGACAAAACCCAGAAACCAAGTATTCCGTCTATTTTATGTGAAGGAAAAGTGGCCGTGACTCCAATGGCAAATGATATAAGATTTGGAGGAACTATGGAAATTACACATACCAAAGACAATAAAATTAATGCAAATAGGCTTCAGGGAATCATTAACAGCATTAACGATTTTTATCCCGATATGAAAGTCGAAATGCCAAAGCAAGAAGATACTTGGTTTGGGTTTAGACCTTGTACGCCAACTGGAATGCCGATTATTGCTAAAGACAAAAAAATCGTAAATTTGACATTAGCAACAGGGCATGCCATGATGGGATTAAGTCTCGCGCCAGCAACAGGAAAAATCGTAACAGAGATTATTTCTGGCAAACCTGTTTCTGTAGCTATTGACAGATTCCAAATATAAATTATGAAATACAATGCAATTCCGGTTTCTTTGTTTATTGAAAACCGAAAAAGATTTACCGAAAAAATGAAGCCAAATAGTGTAGCTATTTTGACTTCAAATGATGTAATGCCAAATAATGCAGATGATGTTATGGGCTTTGCACAAAACAATGATTTGTTTTATTTGTCTGGAATTGATCAAGACGAAACTATTTTGGTGCTTTTCCCGGATGCTTTTAAAGAAGAAAACAAAGCCATACTTTTTGTAAAAGAAGCCAACGAACATACACTAATTTGGGATGGTAATTTTTTAACCAAAGAGCAAGCAACTGCTATTTCTGGAATACAGAATATCAAATGGATTCATGAATTTGAAAAGACCTTACAGCTTTTTGCTTTTGAAGCCGATACTTTTTACTTAGGCCATAATGAGCACATCAAAAGGATAACTTCTGAAATGGAAACCAGACAGGATAGAATGATTAAATGGTGCAAAGAAAAATATCCGTTGCATCAATATGATCGTGTGGCAAAAATAACTCGAGCATTGCGACCTATTAAATCAAACGAAGAAATTGATTTAATCAAAAAAGCGACTGCCTTGAGTGTGGAAGGTTTCCATAGAGTTTTAGCTGCAATCCGTCCGAATGTTAAAGAATACGAATTAGAAGCTGAATTGTTATACGCGACCGTAAAAAACGGAGGGACAAGACAAGCATTTAAATCTATTGTAGCATCTGGCGGAAATGCCTGTTCACTGCATTACAATTCCAATGATGATGTTTGTGAAGAAAATGAAATGGTTCTGCTGGATTTTGGAAGCTGTTATGCCAATTATAATTCAGATACAACAAGATGTATTCCGGTTAACGGAACTTTTAGTTCAAGGCAAAAACAGGTTTACGAATCTGTTTTGCATTGTTTGAAAGAAGGTTCAAAATTACTGAAGCCAGGAGTTTTGTCTAAAGATTATGAACTTCAAATGGCAAAATTAATTGAAACCGAATTAGTCAAATTAGGATTGATCACAGAGGACGAAATTAAAGCTCAAGATCCCGAAAAACCTGCTTACAAGAAATATTTCATGCACGGAACTGCGCATCATTTAGGTCTGGATGTTCACGACGTTGGTCTTTATTCTAGACCTTTTGAAAAAGGAATGGTTCTAACTTGTGAGCCTGGAATTTATATTAGAGAAGAAGGAATTGGCTGCCGTTTAGAGAACGATTATCTGATAACGGAAGATGGAAACGTAAATTTGAGTGAAGCCATGCCAATTGAAATTGCCGATATTGAAAGTTTAATTAAAAATAAAAAATAATAAGATGAAAAAGCATTTATTGTTTCTTCTGTTGATATGCACATCTGTTTTTGCACAGAAGGATATTGACATTAACAATCTAAATTGGCTGCCTAATTCTCATTCCTTTTGGGTAAACAAAGATAATAATGTAGTGGTTTACGATGTTGATAAGCTTGATAAACAAACTGCAATTTTGTCTAAGGCACAATTGGCTGCTGCCGGATTTACAGGAGAAATTGAGAACTTAGTCTGGAATGACTCAAAAACGAAAGTTTTGGTTTACACCAATTCTAAAAAAGTATGGAGAGACAATACCAAAGGTGACTATTGGTTTTTTGACTTGGCTACAGGTAAAGGAAAGCAACTAGGTAAGAACTTAGATGCATCGTCGTTAATGTTTGCAAAATTTTCAAGCGATAACGAAAATGTTGCTTATGTTTCGAACCATAATATTTATGTGGAGAATGTAAATTCTGGGAAAATTACGCCTTTAACGACAGACGGTACAGATAAAATCATTAACGGTACTTTTGATTGGGTTTATGAAGAAGAGCTAGCTGCTCGTGATGGATTTAGATGGAGTCCAGACGGAAAAAGTATTGCTTTTTGGAGAGTAGACGCAACTTTGACTAAATTTCATTTCATGATCAATAATACCGATTCGTTGTATCCGGTTATTATTCCTGTAGAATATCCAAAAGCTGGCGAAAAACCATCGTCGGTTAAAATTGGAATTGTAAATATTGATTCGCTCCAAACCAATTGGTTGAATATTCCAGGAGAACCAGACAATAATTATTTGGTTCGAATGAAATGGCTAAGTAACGAATCTGTGATGGTGATTCAGTTAAACCGAAATCAGAATCAGGTTACAATGTACGATTGCAATACAAAATCTGGAGCAACCAGAGTTATTTATAAAGAAGAATCTAGTGCTTGGATAGATGTTTTTGACATTTCTTCGGGAGAATATGATACTTTTCCTTGCCAATTTGTAGACAACGGAAAAGCCTTTTTATGGAGTTCTGATGCAGACGGATGGATGCATATTTATAAAATAAGTTTAGACGGAAAATCAAAAGAATTAGTAACCAAAACTAATTTTGATGCTTATTATAAAGCTTATAATGAAAAAACAAAAACAATTTATTTCATTGCTAGTCCAACTGATGCTACACAGCGTTATTTGTATGAAACGAATTTAGGTTCTAAAAAAACTAAAAGAGTAACTCCAGATATTTTTGATGGTTCAAACAGATATATTTTTTCTACAGATGCAGCTTATGCACAACATACCAATGCAAGTATTTCGAGAGATTACAACCAGAGATTAATCGCTTTGTCTGGACATCAAAAAGTTTATCCAAAAGAAGCAGATGTTTTTACTGCTCCTGATAGAAATTATACTTTAGAAAAATTTAAAGTAAAAACAGTTGATGGTATTGATATTGACGGAATAATGGCAAAACCGTTAGATTTTGATCCTTCAAAAAAATATCCAGTTTTCTTTTACGTGTACGGTGAGCCAATGGCTACAGTGGCTAATGACAAACCTTATTTTAATGAATTTATTAGTGAATTGATTCCAAAAGGATATATCGGAATTGCAATGGACAATAGAGGAACTCCAGCAATGAAAGGAACGCAATGGAGAAAATCGATTTATAAAAACATCGGTATTATCAATACACGAGATCAGGCAATGGCTGCCAAAGAAGTTTTAAAATGGAATTTTATTGATTCTGATCGAGTGGCAATTCACGGATGGAGTGGCGGAGGTGCTGTAACTTTAAATTTAATGTTTCAATATCCAGACATATACAAAACAGGAATTGCCATTGCAGCGGTGACAGACCAGCATTTTTATGACAATATCTACACCGAACGCTATATGGGATTACCAGACGAAAATGAAGCAACTTATATTAGAGCTTCTCCAGTAACTCATGCCAAGAACTTAAAAGGAAATTTACTGTACATTCACGGAACAGGCGATGATAATGTGCATTATAAAAACGCTGAAGTTTTAATTAATGAATTAATTAAATACGATAAAATGTTTGATTTAATGATTTATCCAAATCGTTCGCATAGTATTTATGAAGGTGAAGGAACAACCAAACATTTAGTAGATACTTTTGTTCATTACACAGAAAAAAATTGTCCGCCTGGCGCGAAATAGAAAAAAAATATTTATAGAAAAAGGAGGGTTTCATTAATTTGAAATCCTCTTTTTTGTTTTATAAAATTAGAATTTAAGCGCACTTGAATTTAAAGTTTAAGACATTATGTTTAGTTTGTTGATTTCTAAATGATTATTTGTTTTTATAAAGATGTTTTTTAAAATGTGAATTTGATAATTATAGGGTAATATAAGCAGGTTTTTCGGTAATATATTATCATAAAAATTATCTAAAAAGCAAAATATTTGCCTCATTAATTATAAAACCATTTTATGAAATTGAAGATTAATTTTAGAAAAATTGCAGTACTTTTTTTTGTACTGTTGACCAAACTGACATTTGCGCAAGAACGGATAGTGTCAGGAATTGTATCAGATGAGAATGGAATACCTCTACCAGGTGTGGGTGTTCTAGTTAAAGGAACTCAAACTGGCTCTCAGACTGATTTTGACGGGAAATATTCAATAAAAGCTGATGCAAACGCTGTGTTAGTGTTTACTTTTATTGGAATGCAAACTAGAGAAATTCAAGCGCGAGATAAAAGCATTAATATAAAAATGACTGCTGGTTCTACACAATTGCAAGAAATTGTTGTTACCGCATTAGGTCTTAAAAGAGAGAAAAAATCGCTGGGTTACGCTACCCAAGAAATAAGTGGCGACCAGCTTACAAAGATAAATACAGGGAACGTCTCTAATAATATTTCAGGAAAAATTGCAGGTGTAGAGGTTAGAAGAAATAATAATATAGGCGGTTCAACCAATGTTGTGATTCGTGGTACCACTTCATTAACAGGAAATAATCAGGCTTTATGGGTTGTTGACGGAATTGTATTGAACAATGACAACACGAATAAAGAAGATCAAAAATCTGGTGGAAATGTAGGCGGTTATGATTACGGAAATGCAGCGTCTGATATTAATCCTGATGATATCGAAACCATGAACGTTTTAAAAGGGGCGGCGGCTACAGCATTGTACGGTTCTAGGGCATCAAACGGAGTTATTATAGTTACGCTAAAAAAAGGAAGTAAATCTAAAGGCGGATTAGGATTTAGTTTTAGTTCGGGAGTTAATGTTGGGGTAGTAGATAAAAAAACATTGCCAGAATATCAAAATCAATATGGTGGAGGCTATGGTGATTTTTACGGAACAGTTGATCTAGGAAGCGGAATTCATCCTTACGTAGCGACAGATGACGCAGCGTGGGGACCAAAATTTGATCCTTCATTACTGGTTTACAACTGGAACTCATTTTATCCAGAATTGCCAGCTTATGGAAAAGCAACTCCATACAAAGCGGTAAGAAACAATCCGAACAGTTTTTACCAAAACAGTCTTACTTATATAAATAATATCGCTTTTTCGGGAGGAAATGATCAGGGAGATTTTAGATTTGGTTATACCAATTACAATCAGCAACAAGGAATTTTGCCAAACAGTAATAACAGAAAAGACAATTTTAACTTTTCTGGAAGTTTTAAGGTTACGCCAAAAACTAGAATTTCGACTACAGCTAATTATCTAACATCAGATGCTATCGGAATGAACGAAACAGGATATGGAGATGGCGGAAATAACTATTTGAGTAGTGTGAGACAATGGTATACAACTAATGCCGATTTTAAAGATCTTAAAGAGGCTTATGAATTGACTGGTAATAATGCAACATGGAATGTTGGTTCTCCAGATGATTTAAAAGTTCAATTTCATGACAACCCTTATTTTCAGCGTTACAACAACTATAACTCGTTAAAAAGAGATCGTTTCTTCGGAAATGTAGTAGTAAAAACCGATGTTACGAACTGGTTTGATATTATGGGAAGAGGTGCAGTAGATTTTTACCACCAATTGCAAGAAGAGCGTATTGCTGTCGGATCTAAAAGAACTCCAAATGCTCTTGGACAATATTCTAGATTTGATAAAAATTTTAGAGAAATCAACTTAGATTTAGTCCTGAACTTTAAAACTGGTATTGCAGAAGGAATTAGTTTTAATGGTATGTTAGGAGGTAATACAAGACGTTCTGTTAACAATTCTATTTACGCAGTAACAAATGGAGGATTGGTTGTGCCTGGAATTTATGCCTTAACCAACTCAATTGATCAAATTAATAGTCCAGAAGAAATACAGCAGACTTTAGGTACAAATAGTGTTTATGGTATGGCAAGTTTCAATTTCCTTGACACTTATTTTCTTGAAGGAACTTATAGAATAGATCAGTCGTCTACTTTACCAAAAGACAATAATACCTATTCTTATCCATCAGTTACAGCTACTTATATTTTTAGCAATCACATTAAAAAAGAATGGCTGTCATTCGGAAAATTACGTTTGAATTATGCTGAAACCGGAAACGATGCGCCATTTGCGGTAACTTCGGCACTTTATCCTAAAAACAGCAATTTTGGACCTGGCGGAATTCGTTTTTCTACAGAAAACAGCAGAAGTAATTCTGACTTAAAGAGTGAGTTGACAAAAGGAGTTGAAGCAGGTGTTGAACTTAAATTCTTTAAAAATAGATTAGGACTTGATTTTTCTTATTATAAAACCAATACCACAAATCAAATCCTTTCTATCGAAACACCAACTCAGACAGGATATACAAGAGCTTGGATTAATGCAGGAAATGTTCAGAATAAAGGTTATGAGTTAACCTTAAATGCAACACCAATAAAAACAACTAATTTTTCTTGGCAGGCAACAGTAAACTGGTCAACGAATAAGAATGAAGTAATTTCTTTAGGAGGAGCCAATCAAATTTCGTTAGGATCTTTTCAGGGAGTTAATTATGTAGCAGAAGTTGGCAAACCAGTTGGACAGTTGGTTGGTTCAGGTTATACCTATTTAAACGGAGAAAAAGTAATTCGTTCAAACGGAAGATATCTGCAAACTGCAGGAGCTGTAATAGGAAATGTTGCTCCAGATTGGATTGGTGGTTTTAACAACGTTTTGACGTACAAAAATATCGCTTTCAATTTTTTAATAGATGTTAAAAAAGGCGGAGATGTGTATTCTCTAGATCAGCAATTTGGTCATGCGACTGGAATTTATGAAAGCACTGTTTCAAAAAACCATAACGGAGTTCCTCAGCGTGAGCCAGTTTCTCAAGGTGGTGGAGTGTTGTTAGATGGTGTAAAACAAGACGGTTCACGTAACGATGTTGTAGCAAGCGTTACAGGAACAGATGGTTATTATTTCTATAATTCTATGCCACAGCAAGAATATGTTTATGATGCTTCTTATGTAAAACTTCGTGAAGTAGGATTGAGCTATAGGCTTCCAAAAAGATTTTTAGAGAATACATTTATTAGCAATATGGTTTTTGCTATAAACGGAAGCAATCTTTGGATAATCCACAAAAACTTGCCTTATGCAGATCCTGAGGCTGGAGCTTCTTCAGGTAATTTGCAAGGTTTTCAAACCGGAGTGCTGCCAACAACAAAGGAGTATAGTTTTACTCTGAAAGTTCAATTCTAAAAAATTAAAGACATGAGAATTATAAAAACAATATTTTTTGCAGGCGCAGTTTTGTGTGCAATTGCTTCATGTGACAATCTAGATAACATGAATAAGAATGAAAAAGGTTATGAAACCGCTTTGCCGAGCGCATTAATGACTAGTGCACAAGTAAATTATGCTTATTTTTTAACGAATGCTTCCGTAAATTCAAACAACTTTAGAGCTTATGCACAGCATTGGTCTACATCTACTTATACAGATGAAGCCAATTATAATCAGGCAAAAAGAAATTTAGGAAGTTCACATTCGGTGTTATTGTACAGAGATGTATTGCAGGATTTGATCAATTCGCAAAAGCAGATTAAAGATAGCAAAGCATTAGGACCTATTGAAGAGGGAATCAAGAAAAATCGACTTGCTATTTTAGAAGTACAAATTGTAATGGCGTACCAAACGCTGGTTGATTTGTTTGGAAATGTGGCTTATTCTGAAGCTTTAGATATCAAAAAATTTCCGCTTCCTAAATACGATGATGCAAAAACAATCTATTTTGATTTGGCTACCCGTTTAGATGCAGCCATTTTAGATTTAAATGATCAATATGATAGTTTCGGAAATGCTGATTTAATTTTTCATGGCGATGTGGCTAAATGGAAAACTTTAGCAAATAGTGTAAAACTAAAAATGGGATTGCATTTGGCAGATGTTGACGCCGCAAAAGCAAAAACAATGGTGGAAAGCGCTTTCAATTCAGGAGTTATGAGTAAAGAAACTGATACTGCTTTGTTTCAGTATTTTTCTTCAATAACAGACATGAATCCATTATATGATGATTTGGTTAACTCAAGCCAGATTAATATTGCCGCATTTTTTGTGAATGAATTAAACGGAAAAGAAGATCCAAGACGTAATTTTTTCTTCAATCCAAATTCAAAAATAAATGGAGAATACAAAGGCGCTCCATATGCGCAGCAAGTTAATTATGCAGATTATAGCAATACAGGTTTAAGACTTAGACAGAAAACAAATCCTGGCGTTATATTCGATTACACAGAAACTTGTTTTTTATTGGCCGACGCGGCAAACAGAGGCTTTAACGTAGGAGCAAATGCAGCAACGTATTATACAAAAGGAATTGAAGCAAGTATGAAATTTTGGGGAGTTTCAGACGCTGATATTCAAACGTATTTAAACAGATCTGATGTAGCTTTTGCAACGGCAACTGGAACAGACAAACAAAAAATTGCTTATCAGCTTTGGATTGCGTATTACAATCGTGGTTTTGAAGCTTGGACAGAATATAGAAGATTAGATTATCCTGTACTTATAGCGCCTGTTACAGCAGTTCAAGAAGCTGAAGGGAAAGTTCCTGTTAGAAATATTTATTCTACATCTGATAAAACGCTTAATACAGCAAATTACGAAGCGGCTGCATCGGCTATTGGAGGAGATTTAATGACAACAAGAATTTTTTGGGACAAATTTTAATTTTGAGTTAGTTTAATTTGTTTTTTGAGACCAGCACTTTTAAGTGCTGGTTTTTTTTTACTTGAAGTTTTTGGATTAACATTCTTATAAAGTTAAATGCGTATTGTTATCTGTATTTTATAATTGGTATTTTTTAATAATATGTTTTTTTAAGGTTAAAAACATGATAATTATGTATTAATTCTGATTAAAATAATATCAGAAACATATAAACATGTAAGGTAATTTTGATTATTACTAATTATAAAACCTAAATAGATGAAATTAAAATTACTAATCTGCTTACTGATTTTCAGTGTATTGAAAGTTAGTGCGCAAGTTTTGCCCTGCAGAACAAGCGAAGAAAATGCCAAAGTGTATCGGAATAATCCACATGCACTTGAAGAAAAAAAGAACTTTGATGTTTTTAGTAAAAACTTTGCTGCACAACGCAAATCTCAAACCTCAAAAACGGCTGCCGTCACTTATACAATCCCGGTAGTTTTCCATATTTATGGCGATGTGCAAGGAGGTAAAACCGTAACCTACGAAAAAATTGTAAATCACCTTGCCCAACTTAATGATGATTTTAATGGACGCAATGCCGACTATCAAACCGTAGAACCATTCTTTCAGTCACGACGCGGAACTTTAAATATCGAATTTAAGTTAGCTAAAAAAGATCCTAATGGAGGTTGTACAACAGGAGTTGTATTTCATCCAACAAAAAACGGATATGGAAATGGCGGCGGTTACGATGATCAAATTGCCGCTGACGCTTGGGACAATACTAAATACATGAATGTTTATATTCAGAATGATTTGTATAATGATGGAGCTACAAATAATTCGGGTGTTGCTTGGTATCCAAGTTCAGATATGACAGCAAGCAATACTGCTCGTGTTGTTTTTAACGGAGCTTACTTATATGATAACTCCTATAGTAAAGAATTCTCGGCAACCTTAACGCATGAGTTTGGTCACTTTCTTAACCTGATTCATACTTTTGAAGGAGGATGCTCTGGCACAGATGAGGTTGCAGATACTCCAGCTGAAGACGGAAATCATACCTTAGGCTGTACTCCGGGAACAAACTGTAGTGGTGATAAAGTAAACTTTGAAAACTATATGGGATATAACGGCGCTCAAGGTTGTTATAAAATGTACACACAAGGTCAGATAGACAGAATGCTGGCGGCTTTAGAACATCCTGCTCGAAAATCTTTATGGCAACCTCAAAATTTAATTGATACTGGTGTTAATTCAACAGGAAGTACACTAGTTGCTTCGGCAGTAACTTTTAAAGAAGCTATTATAAATGATGGTTCTTTTGATACTTCTTCTATCATAAACTTAAACGGAACAAAAACTTTTGCGGTATCTTCAGGAACTTTAACAGCTGGTACTCATTTTACACATACTTTTCCAGCAGGAATAACTCCTGTACTTACTGTAAATTCAAACAATCAAATTACGGTTACATTAACTGGAAAAGCCACTAATCATGCCTTAAGCAACAATGCTTCAGGTGGCATTTCTTTCCTGCCTGCCGCATTTACAGCAGGAACCACTGGTTTATCTTGTACATCTTTGTTCTTTAATTTTAAATTTTCAGATCCTTACGGAATCTTTTTTGTAGACATGCCTGATGTTACTGTATCATCTGCACTGACATGGAAATATTTTGAAATTGCAAAGGGAGATGATAAAGCATTTGGAGGTTGGCGTTATGCGGCCAATGCTTTAAAAATAGAAACTTATGCAAAAAAACTAGTTTGTGAAACAGGCACTAGAAATATCTCATTATTAAATTCAAATACAGCTGTTGGTCCAACGAGTAATATGACTGCTCCAGGCGCATATCCAAACCAGTTAGATTTAAGAACGGCAGGTTACACAGCATGGGATGGAAAAACAGGGTATGTTGGATTTGATTATTTAATGGATGGTCTTACTTGTTATGGATGGTTCAAAGTAAAAGTAAACGCTGATGGTGACGGATATACTATCTTGGAATATGCTTATAATACCAAGCCAAATACTCCAATTTATACAGGAATGACCGATAAGACTGCTACAACTTTATCAGCAGATACCTTATACGAAGCTGAAACTAATGACGGAAGCATTACATCTACTGCAACAATTGCATTGACGACCAATAATGGAACATTCACGAAAAGCAGTGGAACTTTTACTGCAGGAACAGATTATACCATTACAGGCGTTCCAGCTGGATTAACAGCAGTTTTAACTTTAGAAAGCAATACCAAAACAGTACTTTCTTTTACAGGAAAAGCAACTGCACATAATACAACAAATGATGCTGTTGTTACGCTTACTTTTAAAGATGCAGCAATTACAGGCGGTATAGCGACTTTAGATACTGCAACCAAAACAATCAATATGAAATTTGATGCTCCTTATGGTGTATTTTACGTAAATAATCCAGATTATATTGCCAACGCAGCATCGACTTGGCAATATTTTGATTTGGGCATTGGAGATAATACAGAATATGGTGCATGGCAATATGCCGCCGCCGCTTTAAAAATAGAAACGTACGGAAAAAGGCTAGTTGCTGAATCTGGAACAAGAAATATTTCATTCTTAGCACAAGGAACTTCTATTGGCGGTTCGAGTAATTTTGCTGCTCCAGGAAATTATCCGAATCAGTTGGATTTGCGAACAGCTACTTATACTACTTGGGACAATAAAACAGGTTATGTTGGTTTTGAATATACTAGCAGAGGTCGTATTTGTTACGGATGGATGCATATTAAAGTAGAGGCTGGAGGAGTAGGCTACACCGTTTTGGACTATGCTTATAATACTAAACCAAACGAGCCTATTTTGGCAGGAATACAAACTGCAAATGTAGTATTGGCTCCAACAAGCTTGACAGCAACCGTTACTAATTTAGAAGCTTCTCTTACTTGGACAAATAATGCTACTAATGCCACAAATGTAATAATAGAAAGAGCAGGTTCAGACGATGTATATGCCGAAATTGTTACTTTGGCCAATACAGCATCTACTTATACCAATACAGCTTTAACAGCAGGCAGCACTTATAAATATAGAGTTAGAGCAAAATCAGGAACAGAGTATTCGGCTTATTCGAATGTGGCTACGGTTACGATTCCTGCAGCTTCACTATGCAGTGCGCAAGGAGCAAATAGTTACGAGTATATAAGCTCGATTGCGGTAGGAAGCTTTGTAAACACATCAGGAAAAGAAACAAATGGTTATGCCGATTATACTTCAAAAGTAATTACACTGACTCCAAATGCAAATACGAGTATTACGTTGACACCTGGCTTTACAGGATCTGCTTACACCGAATATTGGGGAGTTTGGATTGATTACAATAAAAACAATCAGTTTGAAGAATCTGAAAAAGTAGTTAATAATATTTCGTCAAATGGTGCTGTAACAGCAAGTTTTACGCCTGCATCATTTACAGGAACGACTAGAATGAGAGTTGTAATGAAGTATAATGCCAATCCATCTTCAACTTGTGGAAATCTAGGAGATGGTGAAATCGAAGATTATACTGTTAGTGCAGGAACTTCTGTACCACCAAATCCAGCAACTTTAACAATTCCTGCTAATCTTGGTAATGCAGGTGTATACACATCAGGATTTTATGCTTCGTGGGCAACATCAACAGATGCGACATCTTATGAAGTGCAATTGAATACTTCTTCAGGATGGACATCAGCTGGAACTTCGACAACATATTATCTATGGATTCCGAAACAAGGAACTCAAACGGTATATGAATTTAGAGTGAAAGCAAAAAATGGCAATGCTTTTAGCGATTGGAGCGCATCGCATACTATTGATTTACAATCTGGAAGTTTAGGTTTGCCAGGCTCAGATATCAATACAGCAAAAACATTCACTATGTATCCAAATCCAGCTTCTGATGTGGTAAACTTTACTTTTGAAAATATTGATATAAATAAAGTTAAAGTATCAATTTACGATAGTACAGGACATTTAATTGCTACAATGAATAATACAACAGTTTATTCTCTTAAATATTTAAATAAAGGAGTTTATATTGTTGTAGCTACAGATGGTAAGTTTGTGGAAAAGAAAAAATTATTGGTTGAATAATAGTTAATTTACTCAAAAAGAAAGGGATGCTTGTTTTAGCATCCCTTTTTTATTAAAAAAATAAAGTGTTTAAAAACCTATAGCCCAAAAGGATTTTCAATACTCTGCATAGGTTCAGTAAACCATTTAGGACCATTTGCAGTCATATAAAAATGATCTTCATGACGAATACCGAATTGTCCTGGCATGCATATCATTGGTTCGTTGCTAACAACCATTCCTTCTTTTAGAACAGTTTGATTGCCTCTTACCAAATAAGGATATTCATGAATATCAAGTCCTGTTCCGTGTCCAACACGATGAGGTAGACCCGGAATTTCATAATCACCGCTTAGTCCGGCTTGTGCCAGAACTTTTCGAGCAGCATCATCAACAGAACCACATGTTGCTCCAATTTGCGCAGCATCAAAAGCAGCTCTTTGAGTTGCCTTTTCAAGATTCCATATTCTTCGGTGCTCTTCATTTGGAGTTCCATAAACATAAGTTCTTGTAATATCAGACAAATAGCCTTCTAAGCGACATCCTGTATCAATTAATACAATATCATTATCCACTAAATTTTGTGGAGATGTAACACCATGCGGATATTGAGAATCTTCTCCAAAAAGAACAATGCAGAAATAAGAACCCGATGAAACACCAGCCTTAATATGCGCTCTATGAATAAAATCGACAACAGTGCTTACTTCAATGCCTGGATATAAAATGCTTGCTGCAGCTTTTTGAACCGTCATGGTTATATTTTTGGCCTGCTGAATTATAGCAATTTCGTTAGCCGATTTATGCATTCTGCATCCTGCTGTAATAGGCTGTGCATTTACAAAACTAAATTTTGGATTCGCTTTTGCAACTCCATCAATCAGGAAAAAAGAAGCCGATTCGTCTAGCGCAATATTTCCATCAATGACATTTTTGTTTTGCAAAATGCTTCCAAATAGCTCGTATGGACTTTCATGTTCTTCCCAGAAATTTAAGTTTCCTTCAACTTTCATAAAAGTCTTAAAAGTTCCTTCTTCAAATTTCGGAACAATATATTCAACCGTTTCATCGTCAAAAAGCAGCGCTCCAACCATACGTTCAGAAGCATTCCATTTTGTCCCTGTAAAATAATACAGATTCGTTCCTGCATTTACATAAAGCGCTTTACAGTTATGCTCTTTCATTAATTCGACCGCATTTTTGATACGCTGTTTGTATTCTGATAAAGCAATTGGCACAACACCAAGTGTCATGTTTTGTATTTTTCCCAATTCGATATCTATAGTTGATCCGCCAACTCCAATTGTCATTTTTTATTTTTTTAGTTAATATTAAATCGCTGTATGCTTCAATTTTTCAATAAAATTAAGGCATTATTTCGATTTTGTCTTATGTTGATGCAAACTAGATAAAATATTACATTTTAAGGGTAATATAATATCAGTTTCAGCTTAACATTGCGCTTACTTTTAAAAACTTAAATAATTAAGATTAAAATGAATTCAAAAACCTTTATTACCTCATTGTTTTTTCTTTTGTTGAACTATTTTACAATATCTGCGCAAAAGATAGAAGAATCATCAGAGAATTTACAGCAAAGATTGAATGAATTATTTCCAAAAGCGATTGTAACTCGAATTGAAAATTTGGAAAATTATACCGAATCGTATCAGATAATTTTAGATGAACCTTTAGATCATAAACATCCTGAGAAGGGAACTTTTCAGCATTATATTTATCTTTCTCATCTTGGTTTTGACAGGCCAACGGTAATTGAAACTCATGGTTATAATACTGAAAATATAAAGAGTGAAGTAAGCAGTCTTTTGCAAGCAAATCAGGTTGCGGTTGAATATCGTTTTTACGGAAAATCAAGACCAAATCCGATTCAATGGCAATATTTAACCAATGATCAGGCTATTGCAGATTATCATGATATTGTAACTAAGTTGAAAAAGATATATTCTGGCAAATGGATTTCTACAGGAATTAGTAAAGGAGGAGAAACAGCTCTGATTTATAAATCTATTTATCCGAATGATGTAGATGTTGCAATGCCTTATGTGGCTCCGTTAATTAATTCTTGCGAAGATCCTAGAACGATAAATCATACGAGAACAATTGGAACAGCAGAATGCAGAGCAAAAATAACCGCTTTTCAGAGAACTGTTTTAATAGAAAAAGAATCCGTTTTGGCCGTTTTTCAGGATTATGCAACTACAAAAAAAATGCAGTTTACAGAAGTTCCTTTCGCTGAATCTTTGGAATATGCCGTTTTAGAATTTCCTTTTTCTTTTTGGCAATGGGGAGGAAAATGCGATGAGATTCCACCAGCAAATGCTTCTGCAAAAGAATTATTTGATTATTTGAATAAAATTGTTGGAGTGGGAACTTACAGCGATAAAATGTCTTTTGTGTATTTACCGTCTTATTATCAGCATTTAAGTGAATTGGGTTACTATGGGTTTGATCTAGAGCCTGTTGCCGATTTACTGACTATTGTAAAAAGCAGTTCGAATGCAAGATTCGCGCCTAAAGATGTTGCAATAAAATACAACCCAAAATACATTAAAAAAGTTCGTAAATATGTCGAAAACAAAGGAGATAAAATTTTATATATCTACGGAGGTTATGATACTTGGTTCTCTTGTTCTCCAACTCCTAAACCAAATGTTGATGCTCTTAAAATGGTGCTTCCTAATGGAAGTCACTCCACCAGAGTAAGAGATTTTTCTGAAAATGACAGAACTTTAATTATGAATACTTTGAACAAATGGTTGAATTAGAAATCTAGATTGTATCGTACTAAAGTCTATTATAGTATTAAAGCCTGAGAATATACTTCTTGGGCTTTTTTTATTTATAGAATATATTTATAGGCTATTTTTCTTTTAAAAGATTAGTTTTTTCAATCTACGCGAGAATGCTTATTTTTACAGTTATAATATTATTTATTTCGTTTGTTATGAGAAAGAGAAACAAGTCACTACAGTATAAAATCAGAAAAAGATTTTTATTTTATCTGTTGTTGTTTTCCGTATTATCTTTCGGGAATATGCAGGCGCAACAGAAATTTACAATTGTGGCAGCGGCGAATCTTAAAGTAGCTTTAGATTCTATAAATAATGTTTTTAAAATTCAAAACCCAGGTATAAATCCTCAGATTACTTATGGTGCTTCTGGAAAATTTTATGAGCAGATTTCTAGTGGAGCTCCATTCGATTTATTCTTTTCAGCAGATATGGATTATGCTAATAAACTGGAAAATAAAAAAATGACAGCCTCAAAAGTAAAAATGTATGCTGTGGGTAAATTGGTTATTTGGAG
>NZ_DHEI01000018.1:24684-25288 GCF_002399805.1 Flavobacterium sp. UBA4854 | reverse complement strand
GAAAAATAGCTATCGGAAATCCTTCAACTGCGCCATACGGAGAAAAAGCGGTGGAGTGCTTAAAATTCTACAAAATATATGATAAAGTAAAAAACAAATTGGTCTTTGGCGATAATATTACACAAGCCACTCAGTTTGTAACTACGGGAAATGCTGATATTGGAATTACAGCTTTGTCTCTTGTGCTAACTCCTAATATGCAAAAAGAAGGAGGAAAGTATTATATTATTCCAGAAAAAAGCCATTCTTCGTTAGAACAAGGATGCGTAGTATTGAAACATGGAAAAGACAATGCGAATACTGTAAAGTTTTATAATTTTATATCTTCTAAAAAAGCAATTGCTATTTTAAAATATTACGGATACGATACAAAGGCAAAATGAATGTACTAAAAGGAATTATAACTGAAATTCAATCGCATGAAGGCATTTCATTAGTTAAGCTGAAATCGAATGAAAATATCTTTACTTCGATCATTCTAGACGTGCCAGATTATTTAAAAGAAAATAATACAGTTAAAATCATTTTTAAGGAAACAGAAGTAATTATATCTAAAGATTTAAATCCTTCGATTAGTGTTCAGAATCAGATATACGGCCGTATA
>NZ_DHEI01000018.1:21127-24487 GCF_002399805.1 Flavobacterium sp. UBA4854 | reverse complement strand
ATGCCTGCGAACAATTAGATCTAAAAGAAAACCAAAACATATTGGCTTTAATAAAAACGAACGAAGTAAGCTTATCTGCCTATGATTAATCTAGACCCTTTATGGCTTACTGCAAAATTGGCTTTGATTACCACATTGATCCTTTTTATAGTCTCAATTCCGCTATGTTATTGGTTGTGCTACAGTCGGTTTCGATTAAAAGCCATTATTGAGGCTCTAATTAGTTTGCCTTTGGTTTTACCGCCATCTGTTTTAGGTTTTTATCTTTTAATAGCTTTTAGTCCAGAAAATGCTTTTGGCAAGTTTCTGTCAGATTATTTTGATGTGAGATTGGTTTTTACTTTTGAAGGATTAATTCTGGCATCAGTCTTATACAGTTTGCCTTTTATGGTGAACCCGATTTTATCAGGATTAAAAAATCTTTCTCCAACTTTGCAAGAGGCTTCTTTTACTTTAGGAAAATCGAGATTTACAACGATTACCAAAATTTTACTTCCAAATATTAGCGCTTCATTGTTTACTGGAATTATTATGACATTTGCCCATACTTTGGGAGAATTTGGAGTTGTTTTAATGGTTGGCGGGAGTATTCCAGAAGAAACAAAAGTAGTTTCTATTGCGATTTATGAAGAAGTAGAATCTATGAATTATCATAATGCCAATATATATGCTGGAATATTGTTTGCATTTTCTTTTTCAATTTTGTTAGCAGTTCATTTAATCAATAATAAATCCAGAAAAACAACTCTTTATTAATGATACAGTTTGATGCTTATAAAATGCTGCAGACAGCAGATGGCGAATTGCCATTAGATATCTCTCTGACGATAAAAAAAGGAGAGTTTGTTTCTGTTTACGGAAATTCGGGAGCCGGTAAGACAACCATTTTGAGAATTTTGGCAGGACTTACTCGAGCAGAGAAAGCAGTTATAAAAGTAGGAGAATCGGTTTGGGATGATTCTATAAAAAAAATCCATTTCCCTGTTCAAAATCGTTCTATTGGCTTTGTGTTTCAAGATTTTGCTTTGTTTCCAAATTTAACTGTAAAAGAGAATCTTGAGTTTGCTTTATCTAAAAATGATTCCAAAGAAATTATTCTAGAGTTGATAGAACTTATGGAATTGCAATCACTCCAGAATAGTAAACCGCAGAATTTATCGGGAGGACAAAAACAACGTGCAGCACTGGCAAGAGCAATTGTACGTATGCCTGAGATTCTTTTATTAGACGAACCTTTATCTGCATTAGACGATGAAATGCGATTTAAACTTCAGGATTATATTTTAAAAATTCATCAAAAATATAAATTGACTACACTGATGGTCAGTCATTCTATTTCTGAGATTTTTAAACTTTCAGACAAGGTAATTGTTGTTGATAAAGGTAAAATCGTAAAAGAAGGAACTCCAGAAAATGTATTTTCTGAACAGAAAATTAGCAGTAAATTTCAATTAACGGGAGAAATTATCAGCATTACTAAAAGTGATATTATTTATATAGTTCAGGTTTCTTCTGGTAACACTATTGTAAAAGTTGTTGCTACAGAAGAAGAGGGAAGGGAATATAAGATTGGGCAAAAAGTGCTGATCGCTTCTAAAGCATTCAATTCTGTAATTCAGATTTTGAAGTGATCTCAAAAAGATCGATTAAAAACATCTTTTTTAAGTATTAATACTTATTTTAGCAATGTGAAAAAACTAAGTATTTAGGATTTTTCTAATCTGCAGTATTCATTTAAAAACATAATGAGGATATTGTGAATTACTAAACGGGTTCTTTTAAAAAAAGATAATGCAAATTAAATCGCATCATAAAAAAATTACATTATTTTTTGTGTTGGCAACAGCTGTATTGTTTATGGCTGTTACCGATATAGAACCCCCATATACAGATCCTTACAAGTTGAAATATCCAGATTATTTTGGAAACAGAATTAGTATTCCAGAAGATAATTTGACCACAAAACAAGGTGTTTTTCTAGGTAGAATGTTGTTTTATGAAACGAAATTATCTTCAAATAAAACAATTTCCTGTGCAAGCTGCCATCAGCAGAAACTTGCTTTTACAGACGGAAAAGCTTTTAGTCTAGGTGTGAATAATGTGCCAACTAAGCGTAGTTCAATGTCATTAGCCAATTTGCTTTGGGTTCGAAATTTTTTCTGGGACGGAAGAGCGAAAGGCCTAGAAGAGCAAGCAAATTTTCCGCTTAATGATCCGCACGAAATGGGTGCTTATTTGGATAAAGCAGCTAAGGAGCTTCAGAAAACAAAAGAATATCCGCCACTTTTCAGAGATGCGTTTGGCACAGCAGAAATTACATCAGATAAAATAACCAAGGCAATTGCACAATTTGAACGCACTTTAATATCTGCGAATTCAAATTATGACAAATATCTTAGAGGTGAATATAAACCTACTAAACAAGAATTAAATGGCATGGAACTCTTTATGAATTCGCCACAGCCAGAAAAAAATAGTAGAGGAGCCAACTGTGCGCAATGTCACGGAACACCCAAAATGTACATGGAATTGTTTCATAACAACGGCCTTGATGAAGAGCCAAAAGACATCGGACGTGAGGAGCAGACAGGAATGGCAAATGATAGAGGAAGATTTAGGGTGGCAACGCTCCGCAACATTGCACTTACTGCGCCGTATATGCATGATGGCAGGTTTAAAAGTCTTGATGAAGTATTAGATCATTATAATGAACATATTAAGCCAAGTAAATCGTTAAGCATATCTTTGAAAGGTAGTTCTAACAATTTGAATGGAAAAAATTTGGGACTAACGGCAAATGAAAAATCAGACGTTATCGCTTTTCTCGAAATGCTGACAGATTCTACTTTTATTAATGATCCAAAATTTTCTAATCCGCATTTAAAGAGAATTAAATAATTTAAAAACAACTAAAATGAGAGAACGTTTTTTAGCTATTATTTTTTTAGCAACACTATTTTTTGCTAACATTTCGAACAGTTTGTATGCACAAAATTCTTCTAAAGAACCTGTTGTGAAAATTGAAGGAGAAGTTTTAAAAACACTTTCAATTAGTATTTCTGACTTCGGAAAAATGCCGCATGTAGAACAAAACATGAAAGATCGAGATGGAAAAATACAGCATTATTCGGGAGTTCCTGTTATTGAATTATTAAAAGAAGCTGGAGTAACACTTGGCAAAGAACTAAAAGGAGAAAACTTGACAAAGTACATGTTAGTGCGAGCAAGTGACGGCTACGAAGTTATTTTTTCGTTAGCAGAATTAGATCCAGCTTTTGCAAACAGAGTAATTATTCTAGCAGATAAAAAAGACGGAAAACCACTAGAAGATGGGATAGGACCATTTCGTTTGGTTGTACC
>NZ_DHEI01000018.1:3010-20944 GCF_002399805.1 Flavobacterium sp. UBA4854 | reverse complement strand
TCTCCTTTTTGAATGACATTCAATTCTTTATTGAAAGAATTTCTATATTTTTTAATGTATTCTGAAGGTTTCATTCCAAACAGCTTTACGAACTGCTGACGGAAATAGCGCTGATCTTCTATACCAACTTGAGGTCCAACCTGAGCGATATTTATATTTTCAGTAAGCATAATTACTGCCGCTCTGCGAATTCTTATCGATCTGATAAAAACATTTACGGTTTGTCCAGAAATGGCTTTAATCTTTTTGTAAAGGCTTGAATGGCTCATACCCATTGCAGCAGAAAAGCTCTTTAGATTAAACTCACTATTTTCAAGATTGGCTTCGACGATTTCGATACATTTATCAAGGAATTCTTTGTACTCAAGCGGAACTTTATTTATGTTTTCGCGAAGCGTTATGCTGTCTAGAAAATACTTGCGAAGCTGGCCTCTGTTTCGAAGAACAGAATCAACTCTTGCCAGAAGAATATCACTATCAAAAGGTTTGGTAACATAATCATCTGCACCTTCTGTAATACTTTGCAAATGAATGTCGTTACTGGTTGTAGCGGTAAGAAGTATTACGGTAATATGGCTCAAATCATCATTTTGCTTGATTTTTTTGCATAAATCCAAACCATTCATGCCTTCCATAGAAATATCGCTTAGTACAATATCTGGCATATGTTTTTCTACAAGTTTTAATCCTTCAAGACCATTAAAAGCAGAATAAACTATATAATTTTTAGAGAAAAGCTGCACAAGATAATGATTCATTTCAGGATTATCTTCAACGATTAGAAGTACTTTTTTTGTACTAATTAATTCTTCCTGAATATTTTCTGGCTGTAGCGGTTTGTTTCCTTTATCATACGTATTTTGAGCTGGCAATCCTTCTAGAAGTTCTCCCACAAGAGAAGACATATGCGGATAATTTTCATTTATGTTCATTTCTGCAAAATGGCTATTTCCTTTAGGAAGAGTAATTGCAAACGAAGTGCCTTCTCCAACTTTACTTTTACAAGTTAATTGTCCATGATGCTTATTCACAAAATATTTTGCAACATAAAGCCCTATCCCAAAACCATTGCTGCTTTTAGACTGTATTTGTTTGAATTTTTCAAAAATAGTATCAATATCATTTTCATTAATACCGCTTCCTGTATCTGATATAATTATGGAAACATCATTAGCGTTTTCTGTTATTTCAATAGTTATAGACCCTTTGCTAGGAGTAAATTTAAAAGCGTTCGAGATTAGGTTAAAAAGAGTAATTTCTATTTTTTCGTAATCGCCATATATTTCGGTAGGTGTTTTTTCTTCAATAAAATTATAATTTAAGCTTTTTGCAGCCGCCATTTGTGTAAAGCTTTCGTAGATTTCACGGCAAAGCGCATTCAGATTAATTCTCGAAATTTTAAGTTCATCAAGATCAGTCTCTGCTTTTCTGAATAGTAATAATTGATCTGTAAGACTTAATAATCGTTTAGCATTTTTATAAGCGAGATTTAGATCCAGATCATCTTCAGACTGTTTTTTTCTTTCAATTGCGCTTTTAAGCGGATTTATAATTAAAGATAATGGAGTACGCAATTCATGAGCCATATAAGTGAACATAGAAAACTGCTTTTCAGCATGTTCCTTGTCTTTTTTATGTTCCATTCGGGCAAGTTTTATTTCATAGCGAAGTCTTTCTTTATTTTTATGGTAATTTACATAAACATAAATCGCTGCTATTGCACAAATTAAATAGAATGTATAAGCCCACCACGTTCTGTACCAAGGCGGAAGAATTTTTATTGTTGCCAATGTCACTTCATTAGTCCAATTTCCAAAAACATCTGTTGTTTTAACTTTAAAGAAATAAGTTCCTTCCGTTAATCTGGAATAGTTTGCTCTATTGTCTTTTGTGGTATAATTCCAGTTTTTATCCCAGCCTTCAAGAAAATAAGCGGTACTGATTTTTTCGGAATTAACATAATCAAGATAAACAAAATCAAAACTTAGCGCCGACTTTTCATAAGGAAGTTCGGCAGCAGTTATCATTTCTAATTTTTTTCCTGTTACATAAGGACTGCTTAAAGGCAAAGATTGGTTGTTTACAAACAAATCATTCAATAAAAATTTACCTGTATTTTTTTTGTCTTTTATACTTTCAGGATAAAAAACGTTGAAACCGTTTAGACCGCCAAAAATAAATTCTCCTGTAGAAAGTTTTGTGCCGGCATTCCAGCTAAACTGATTGCCCTGGAGTCCATCTGTTACACCAAAATTCCTAAAAGTATTGTTTTTTGGGTTATATCTAGAGATTCCGTGATAGGTGCTCATCCATAAATTACCATCTTTATCTTCTAAGAGACGAAGTATGGTATTGCTCGAAAGGCCGTTTTGAGTAGTATACTTTTTATAAGTTCCTGTTTTTCTATTAAATAAAAGGAGACCACCTTCTACAGTACCAACCCAAAGATTTTTGTTTTGATCTTCGGTTATGCATCTAACAGTATAATCAGAATGGTAATTTTTTACTTTTTTGGTTTTTGGATCGATCTCAAAAAAAGAGTTGAATGTTCCTCCCCAGATTTTTCCATCTGTGGTTTCGTATAGGCAAGTAACGTCGCGTAATGTATTACTGTAGCAAATGAACTTATTTTGTTTTCGGTCAAATTGATATAATGCACCTGAATTGGTTATAGCAAGCCATAATGTATTTCTTGAATCTAAAAAAAGCAGCCATGATTCTTGCTCCGCTTTTTTAGTGTACTGATTATAAATTGAAAAATTTTGAATGGTTTTTGATTTGGGATCGATACGACAGACTCCGCCTTTCCACATGGCAACCCAAATGGCATTATCAAAATCCTTGACTATGCTTGTAACAAAATTGCTCTGAATTTTTCGTCCAGCAGATGATGTTGTCGAGTAAACATCATAAGTGTTTTGTTTTCTGTTCCAGTATCGCATTCCAGCGCCATCTGTGCCTATCCAGATATTTTTCTTTTCATCTTCGCAGAAAGAAAGCATGAAATTTGCAGCAGGATCTTCGTCTTCTTTATGGGTTAGCGGATTTTTACTTTTAAAATGATTAAAATAAAGCGGTTTTTTTCCCATCATACTTACGCCTCCGCGAAGAGTTCCAAACCACATTTCTCCAGTTTTGCTCTGGAATATATCATAAAGCGATTTACTGTTAAGCAATGAAACAGGACCGCTAGCACGATATAAAACAGGAGCGGTTTGATTTTTTGAAAGTGTAAAAAGACCTGCACCATCAGTGGCAATCCAAAGCCTGTTTTCTTGCTGAAAAAAATCACGAACAACTGTTTTTTCTTCGAAGTAATTTTTAGAATAGGTATTTAGACTGTGATTATATAGATAAGCTCCTTCGTCAGATCCAATCCAGAGTCCCTCATTTGTTAGTTTGATACAATTTGCGCCAGTAATGGTATCGTTTAAGACTGTTATTTTTTTTGATTTGATATCGTATTGGCAAAGACCAGTTCCTGTTATAAAAACATAGAAGATTTGTTTTTTTGCATTATAAGAAATAGATCTTGCGATGTAATCTAATTTACCATTAAATGGTATTGCAGTTCCAATTTGTTCGCCTTCTTTATAAACAACAATTCCTTCTTTTGTGGCAACAAGAATAATATGTAAAGAATGTACGGCAATTATTTCGTAAGCAGTAATTTTTAAAGGTTTGATCTTTTTGTTTGTATCATAATATTTCAACGGACTAAAAGAAGATCGTTCGGCATTAAAAACAACAGGGCCAGCAGTTGTTCCTATCCATAAATTATTTTCATAGTCACCTTCAATACAGCTGATTGCATTTCCTTGAATAGAATTTGGATCAGTATGAATATGACGGTAAATTTTAAAATCATTTCCATCATATCTGTTTAGTCCGTCAAAAGTTCCAAACCACATATATCCATTTTGATCTTGATATATTGTTGCAACTGAATTATTAGAAAGTCCTGATGAAATATCAAGATGCTTTATTGGGTAATTCTGTCCAAATGAAATTAGAGAAAGAAGACTAATAACTAGAAAAGACTTTAGCTTATTCATAGATTGTGGTTTAAAAAGCTGATGGCTCTTTTATATATGAAAAATAGAACGTTGCGACCTGAAAGCTGAATTTTTTTTTGTTTCAATAAATGTTAAATCTGTATGCTTTGCGAAAGTAATAATTTATTGTATAATGTGTAGAAGTAACATTTGTTTTTTAATTGAAATATACCGATCACTATTTTTGCCTTTTTCTTCTATTTTATAGATTAAAATATGCGGTATTGTTTTAAGAATAATGTTTTAAAAACTTACAATTTATATGATTATTGAAAATGAGTTTATAAAGCTAATTATTTTTTTAATCGTTTTTTTTAGCGCCAAAAATTAGAAAATATGTTTTTATTCTATGTTCTAGATGAGCTTTTACGAAATTGTCCCCTTTTATAAATGAATTTTTCCCCGTCTTAAAAACTCCCTGTATCCTTAATTTGCAATGTGAGCTGATAAGCTATAACGTTTGAATAAGACTTTTTAATTTTTGTTCAAAGCGAGTCAGTAAAAAAACTTAACTAAATTATCTTAACCAAAAAAAACTTAAACATGACCAACATTCCAATTAAGATTTATCGGAGAAACCTTTTCTCATTCTATTAAGAAAAACTTATTTAAAAGCAGTTTATAATTTTAATAGACGATACCCCCAAAAACAGATATTAAAAGAATAAGCTTTGCTTTTTTATGAGTTTTTATCCCTACAATATTTTTGTAGGGACATTAATTAATAAAACTAACTTAAAACCAAACCAATTAAAAAGCATGAAAAGAATTAAATCCAAACTTTTACTTTTATTACTCTTGCTTCCTTTTTGTGTGTTTGCTCAGAGCACAATAAGCGGTGTAGTTCTGGAAAATGGATCCAAGCAGCCCATACCAGGAGTAAACATAAAAGTAGCTGGGGCCAATATCAGTGCCTCTACAGACTTTGACGGAAAATTTCAATTGTCTGGTGTAAAATCAGATAGTAAATTGGTGTTTTCATTTACGGGTTATGTCACTCAAACCATTGCAGTTGGCACACAAAAAAGCATAAGTGTATATCTTGAAGAAGATACTAATCAACTGAAAGAAGTAGTTGTTCAAGTAGGTTATGGAAGCGTAAAAAAGAAAGATGCAACAGGAACCGTGACTGCTCTTTCTACAAAAGATTTTAATAAAGGAAATAATATTACAACAGAAAATCTATTCAGTGGAAGAGTTGCTGGTTTAACAGTAAATTCAACTGGAGCGCCAGGTTCTAGTTCTCAAATTAGAATTCGTGGAGGAAGTTCGCTTTTTGCAAGTAATGATCCGCTTATTGTTATTGACGGATTGCCTCTTGATAATACGACAAATACAGGATCCTCTTCTTTTTTAGCATCATTAAACCCTGCAACGGTAGAATCTATTACGGTTTTAAAAGATGCATCAGCATCTGCGATCTATGGTTCAAGAGCTTCTAATGGTGTTATCATCATAACAACTAAGAAAGGAAGCAAAACATTATCTGTAGACTATAATGTGCAATATGCGGCAGGTACATTGACTAAAACTGTTGATGTTTTTAGCGCAGACGAATTTAGAAGTGTTATTGCAGATAGAAGAAGCGATGATTTAAATAAATTAGGAACTGCAAATACAGATTGGCAGAAAGCAATTTATAGAAACACAGGGACAATCGATCAAAGTTTGGCTGTTAGAGGAAATTTGTTCAATATTATTCCGACAAGTTTGACTTTAGGAAATACCGATCAGCAGGGATTGCGTTTAACAAATAATTTTAAAAGAAATACGGTTGGTTTAGTAATGAACCCAACGTTTCTTGACAATCATTTAAAAATGAGACTTTCGGCTAATTATACAGACGAAAAAAACAGATTTACAGATGCTGTTGAAGGAGCAGCTATTGGTTTTGATCCAACACAGCCTATAAAAGTTGAAGGTGCGCCTTATGGAGGCTATTTTGAATATACTACAGGAGTTGATTCTAATGGAAATTATCCGTTAGTTTCGACAGCAGCAAGAAATCCTGTTTCGCAATTGCTGAACACAAATGATAGAGGAACAAACGACAGAATTTTTGGAAATTTTGAAATTGATTATAAATTCCACTTTTTCCCTGCTTTAAGAGCCGTTGTAAATGTTGGATATGATGAATCGAATGGAGAGAGAAGAAGATTGGTTGGCGCTGATGCTGGTTCTGCTCCTTCAAATAACAACATTCCATACGGAACAGATGAATATACAGAAGCAACCAGAAAAAACAAATTATTAGACGGTTATTTAGTTTATAATAAAACTTTTAGTGCCTTAAATTTTGAATTGACTGGTGGTTATTCGTATCAAAAATTTCAAAGTTCAAAATTTGAAACGGGTAATATTTTAAATCCAGATTTACCGTCAACATTTCCTGAAACTACTCTTGATACAGATGTGGTCTTAATAGGATTTTTTGCTAGAACAAATTTAAACTTTAGAGACAAATATTTATTGACACTATCATACAGAAGAGATGGTTCGTCAAGATTTGAAGAAGCTAACCGTTGGGGTAATTTCCCTTCAGCAGCTTTTGCATGGAAGATCAAAGAAGATTTCTTTAAAGACAGTACAACCTTATCAGACTTAAAATTAAGATTGAGTTATGGAATTACAGGGCAACAGGATATTCCTGAGCCAAACGGATATTTGCAAAAATACCAAGTGGGAAGCGGAAACTCTGAATACTATTTTGGTGATAGTCCTGTGCCGGTTGCACTTCCTTCAAAAAGAACAAACAATTTGAAATGGGAAGAAACTTCTTCTTACAATGCTGGTCTTGATTTCGGGTTTTTAAATAATCGCATTTCTGCTGGTCTTGATGTTTATTACAAAGAATCTAAAGATTTATTAGTAAATGCAGCAATATCTGACGGTAGTAATTTTTCTAACCGTGTGTATCAAAACGTAGGAAGTTTTACAACAAAAGGTGTTGAGTTTACGGTTAATGCGAATGCCATTAAAACAGAAGATTTTAATTGGAATATGAACTTCAATATTTCAAAATTTGAAAGAAGAATTAAAAATCTGGTTAACGGAACTGATATCTTTTTAGGGGATAATATTGCAGGAACTGGAACTCCAGGACAAATTTTTAGAGAAGGCTATACTCCATATTCTTTTTATGTATACAAACAATTATACAACAACGAAGGAAAACCAATCGAAGGAGCTTTTGCTGATTTGAATGGAGATAACATCAAAAATGATTCAGATAAATACATCTATAACAACCCAGATCCAGATTTTACATTAGGATTTGCTTCTAATATGAATTACAAAAAGTTTGACTTTTCATTCAATTTAAGAGCAAGTATTGGTAACCGAATTTTTAACGCGGTAGATGCAAGTAGAGCGCAATATGATGCGATGGAAAACGGTGGAGTTTTAAGTAATATTCCATCTCAAGTATTAGAAACTAATTTTCACACAACGTCAAATGTTGTGTTGTCAGATCTTTATATTGAGAACGCTTCATTTTTAAAATTAGACAACATTACGTTAGGATATACATTAAGTAACTGGCTAAACAGTAAAGCTACATTAAGAATTTCTACAGGAATGCAGAATGTTTTTGTACTAACAAAATACAGCGGCTTAGATCCTGAAATTACAAATAATGGTGTAGATAAAACGATTTATCCAAGACAGCGATCAATTTTGTTTGGTCTTAATCTTAAATTTTAATAACGAAATCATGAAAAAATATATAGTAACAGCAATCGTTGCATTGACTTTGATTTTTCAGTCATGTACAGATGATTTGAATGTAGTCTCAAAAGACGACGACGTTCTTTCTTCTGATGTATTGTTTTCTACACCTGACGGATACAAAAAAGCATTTGCAGGAGTGTATGGAAATCTAACTTTAACAGGAGTACTTGGACCAGATAATTCTTCGCTTGAAGGTGTAGATGCAGGAACAAGTCAGTTTACAAGATGTTTATTGTACATGCAGGAATTAACTACCGACGAATTGGTTTGGAGTTACGAAAATGACGCCGGAACAGCAGAGTTGCAACGCAATATCTGGACAGCTGCAAATCCTATTATTTTAGGAATGTTTAGTAGAACGATGGTTTCTGTTGCCTATGCAAATGAATTTTTGCGTCAGAGTACACCAGAAAAATTAAGTTCAAGAGGCATTACAGATGCTGCAACTTTGACTGATATTGCACTTTACCGTCAAGAAGTTCGTGTGTTAAGAGCATATGCTTATTATAACATGATGGATTTATTTGGAAAAGCACCTATGTATACTGAAAATGATCCTGTAAATTTTGCAGGACCAGAGTTTAACAGAAAGCAATTGTTTGAATATGTAGAATCTGAATTAAAAGCAGTTTTGCCCGATTTAAAAGCTGCAAGAACAAATGAATATGGTAGAGTAGATCAATCTATGGCACGAATGATTTTGGCTAAAATATATTTGAATGCACAAGTTTATATTCAGGCCAATCGTTTTGATGACTGTATTGCAATGTGTAACGCAATTATAGAGAGTGGTTATACTTTAAAACCAAAATATCTTGACAATTTCAAGGCAGACAATAATACTTCTCAGGAAATTATTTTCGGAATTCAGTCAGACGGAGCAGTTTCTCAAAACTGGGGAGCAACAACTGTTTTAACAAACGGACAGATTGGTGCTTGGGAAAATAATGGTGCTGATTTTGGAATTGGCGGCTGGACAGGAGCGCTTAGAATTAGAAAAGAGTTTGTTCAAAAGTTTGATGGTTCAAAATTTAGTCAAGATACCAGAAATACAATAGGAAAAGGTGTTCAGGGCGATCCATCAAAACAAAGATCTATTGATATTGATGATATTGGAGTAAAAACGCAAGGTTATATATTATCTAAATTTTCTAATAAAACTTCAACAGGAGTTAACGGCAGCAGTTCGACTTATGCAGATACCGACTTCCCATTATTTAGATTAGCCGATGTCTATTTAATGTACGCAGAAGCTACTTTAAGAGGAGGAAACGGAACAACGACTCAGGCTTTAAATTATGTAAACGCTTTAAGACAGAGAGCTAATTCGAATTCGACCGTTGGAAACATTACTTTAAGCGAATTAACGCTTGATTTTCTAATTGATGAAAGAGCGCGTGAATTACATTGGGAAGCTCACCGAAGACAAGATTTAATCCGTTTTGGAAAATATACAGGAGGGTCTTACAACTGGGCCTGGAAAGGAAATTCTTCAAAAGGAATTGCTATTCCTACTTACATGAGTGTTTTTCCAATTCCAGAAGGATCATTAGGAGCAAATAGAAATTTAATTCAAAACACGGGTTACTAATTTTTTTAACTTAAACGATATACAAAATGAAACTTATATATAAAATATTTATAGCTGTAGTATTGCTTACAGGATTTTGGTCTTGTGAAAACGAAGAAAATCTAATGATTTTAGAACCTCAAGAAGCAGCTTTTGGGCTTATAACTCCAGAAAATGGTTCTTCTATTATTCTAAATAAAGAAACGCCAAATAATACTGCGCTTACTTTAACTTGGGAAAAAGTAAGTTACGGAACACCAACAATTGTTACTTATACAGTACAATTCGCGGCAAGCAATACTGAATTTGCTGCACCGGTAGATATTACAACTTCTACAACTACTCATGCAACTATTACAGTAGCAGAACTTAATGCAAAAGCTTTAGCACTTGGACTTACTGCTGATACTGAGGGAACAATAGATATCAGAATTAAATCGACTGTTGGAACAACTCTTTCAGAACCAAAACTTTCTACTCCAATTACCATTGCAGTGACTCCTTATAGAGGTGAATTTCCTAAAGTTAATTTGTTCTTAGTAGGACCTGGTACTGCCGCGGGATGGAGTGTAGATAACAACAATATGCCAATTTTTAGAGATCCTAAAGAAAACGCAAAACAATATTATACAGGATATTTTAATGCAGATGGCTTTAAACTAATTGAGCAAATTGGCTTCTGGGCTCCAATGTACGGAACAAATGGAGCTGCAGTACAATACAGAGCAACAGAAAGCGATGCTGATCCAGGTGTATTTCCAACGGCAGCTGCAGGTTATTATAGTTTTGAAATTAATCTAGAAGAATTGACATACAAAATTACTCCATATACAGGACCAATGACAACGTATGCAACGATTGGTTTGACAGGATCTGTTTTAACAGGTGATGATACTGGTTGGGATACTGAAGTTCCTTTAGTGAAATCTGATTTTGATGGACATATCTGGAAAGTTACTCAAACGTTGAAAGCAGGAAAAATGAAGTTCAAAGCAAACAATAGCTGGGATGTTAGCTGGGGAGATAACGGTGGAGACATTTTTGTTGAAGCAGGAAAATATGAAATCTGGTTCAATGACTTAGATGGCCGTTATATGTTCATCACAATTCCATAAGTTGAATTGAAAAATAAGAGAAGCCTCAATAAGCATGCTTCGAGGCTTCTTCTTACTTTAAAATCAAAACTTCACTAATTACAATTCATATCATGAAAAAATATATAAAGATTTTTGGATTACTTGCAGTACTTGCATTTCAAATCTCGTGCTCAAATAATGATTCTGCAGACACAGAAATTGTTAATCCGCCAGATGCAAGTGACACTTTTATTAGAGCATCAGACGTTTCTTTTCTTCCTCAAATAGAATCTTTAGGGACTAAATTCTACAGCAACGGCAAAGCAGAAGGAATGCTTACAACATTAAAAAATGCCGGTTGCAATACCGTTAGAATTCGTTTATGGAAAAATCCTGTAAATGGACGTTCTGGTTTAAGCGAAGTAAAACAATTGGCTCAAAAAGCAAGACAAGCAGGTTTAAGAGTTTGGCTTACCGTTCATTATTCTGATGACTGGGCAGATCCAGGTATGCAGACAACTCCTGAAGAATGGAAAAATTTATCCTTTACCGATTTAAAAAAGGCTGTTTCCGATTATACAGCAACTATAGTTTCAGAAATAAATCCAGATATTATTCAAATTGGAAATGAAATCAATAGCGGATTATTATGGCCGCAAGGACATTTAATTAATAACGAAGAACAATGTTTGGCTTTATTAAGTACTGCAAGTGCAACAATTCGAAGTAAAGCTCCAAACACAAAAATTATGATTCATTATGCAGGTGTTGATGGCGGTGCGACAGATTGGTTCTTCAATAAAATGAAAAGCATTGATTACGATTATATTGGGTTATCGTATTATCCTGTTTGGCACGGAAAAGATTTGAATGTAGTAAAAAACACCATTGATGGTTTAGGGAAAAAATTCAGCAAAAAAGTTCTGATAGCAGAAACAGCTTATCCTTTTACTTTACTGCATAATGATCAGACAAATAATATTGTTGGAACAAGCGATCAGTTGGTGCCAGGTTATCCAGCAACTCCTGCGGGACAAAGAACTTTTGTAACAGATATTAAAAATATTGTAAAAACATCAGAATTTGGACAAGGATTTGCCTATTGGGGCGGCGAATGGGTTGCTTTTAAAGGGCCACAATCAACAACAGGTTCTACATTCGAAAATCAAGCCTTGTATAGTTTTGATAATAATGCTTTATCAGTAATGCAAGCCTTCAGTAAAGACTAACACATGAAAAAATCACTTAAAATTATTTCTTTTTTAATTACCACTGCCATTTTATTTACTTCATGTAAATCTAAAATGGCAAGTGAAAAAGATTCTTTTTCGAAAGGAGCAGATGTAGGCTGGCTTCCGCAAATGGAAGCAACAGGCTATAAATTTTATGATGCAGACGGTTCTCAAAAAGACTGTCTGCAATTGCTAAAAGACCGTGGAATAAACACGATCAGGTTGCGTGTTTGGGTTAATCCAAATGATGATAAAGCTAGTGGACACTGTAGTCCAGAAGAAACGGTTGTTATGGCGGTTCGCGCAAAGAAAATGGGAATGCGTATCATGATCGATTTTCATTACAGCGATTCATGGGCAGATCCAGGAAAACAAAATAAACCTGCCGCATGGGCAAAACACTCTTTTCCAGAATTGTTGACAGATGTGTATCAGCATACTTATGATGTTTTAAAAATGCTTAAAAAAGCTGGCGTAACTCCAGAATGGGTTCAGGTTGGAAATGAAATACCAGGAGGTATGCTTTGGCCAGAAGGAAGCACAGACAACTTTAGTCAATTAGCACAATTGCTTAATAAAGGATACGAAGCGACAAAAGCTGTCGATCCAAAAATGAAGGTCATTGTTCATTTGGATGAAGGAAATAAAAATGAAAAATTTAGATGGTTTTTTGATAAAGCAACCGAGAATAATGTAAAATATGATGTAATTGGTCTATCGTATTATCCGTTTTGGCTAAAAACCGATTATAAAGAAAATATTTCAGATTTAGAAAATAACCTAAAAGACATGGCTTCCCGTTACAACAAAGAAGTTATGGTAGTTGAAGTTGGAGGAGATTATACATTAGAAGAAAACACCAAAGAAATGCTTGAAGCTACTATAAAAGCTGTAAAAAATGTACCTAACAATAAAGGTTTAGGCGTTATTTATTGGGAACCACAAGGAGAAAAAAGCTGGAGCGGATATCAACTAAATGCTTGGTTGCCAGATGGAAAACCATCACCTGCATTGGATGCTTTCAAAAATTAAATAAATAATTAAAATTTTGCGATTAAGCAATTTAAGCCTTTTAGGTTTAATTGCTTAATGGTAAGAGAATAGATAGAAAAATGAAACTAATTTTTAAATCAACATTATTCTTATTTCTACTCGTTTTTTCACAAGAAAAAATGATGTCACAATCAACTACTGTTATTTTAAAGGACAACTGGCGTTTTTCTAAAGAAGTAAAAGGAGATGCTTTTTCGACAGATTATGATGCGTCTAAATGGGAAAAAGTTAGTGTGCCCCACGATTGGGCTATTTATGGACCTTTTGATAAAAAATGGGACATTCAGACTGGAATTATTGAACAAAACGGAGAAAAAGAAGCGACGGAAAAAACTGGAAGAACAGGATCATTGCCACATATAGGAACGGGTTGGTATCGTAATATATTTTCTATTCCAGAATTCAGAAAAGGAAAAAAAGCGCTTCTTGTTTTTGAAGGAGCAATGAGCGAGCCTCAGGTTTTTTTAAATGGAAAAAAAATAGGAAACTGGGGATATGGATATAGTTACTTTTTTATTGATATTACAAATGATCTTATCGCAGGTTCAGAAAATGTATTGGCTGTAAAATTAACTAACGAACCTTTTTCTTCAAGATGGTATCCTGGGGCTGGCCTTTACAGAAAAGTTAGTATTGTTGTGAAAGAGGATGAGAGTTTTGCGCAGTGGGGAACTTTTATAACTACTCCCGACACGAAAGGTAATAATGCTATTGTTGATATTAAAGCAGAGTTTCATGGCAGCAATGTTTCAATGGTAACTGAAATAAAGGATGCAAAGAATAAGGTTGTAGCAACACAGAAAAGCACAGAAACGGAAGATGGAAAATTTCACCAAACAATTTCAGTTGGCAATCCTCATTTATGGAGTCCCGAAACGCCTTACTTATATACCGCAGTAACCAAATTATTTGCAGCTGATGGTAGCTTAAAAGATGAGCAAAATATAAAGTTTGGTATTCGCTATATTAAATACGAACCTAACAAAGGATTTAGTCTTAATGGTAAAGTCACGAAATTTAAAGGAGTTTGTCTACATCATGATTTAGGGCCGCTTGGTGCGGCTGTTAATAAAGCAGCACTTAAAAGACAGTTAACGATTCTTAAAGATTTAGGATGTAACGCGATAAGAAGTTCTCATAATATGCCTTCTTTCGAGCAATTAGAATTGGCTGATGAAATGGGTTTTATGTTTCTTGCAGAAAGTTTTGACGAATGGGCAAAGCCAAAAGTAGAAAACGGATATCATCGTTTTTTTGAAGAATATGCAGAAAAAGATATTGTAAATTTAGTTAGAGCTACACGTAATCATCCTTGTATCGTAATGTGGAGTTCAGGAAACGAAGTTCCAGATCAATACGGGGCAGAAGGTCTAACCAGAGCTAAATTTTTACAAGATGTTTTTCATAGAGAAGATCCAACACGTCCTGTTACAGTTGGAATGGATCAAGTAAAGCAAACTATGGCTTCTGGTTTTGGATCTCTTTTGGATATTCCGGGATTAAATTATAGAGTTCATCTTTATGAAGAAGCTTATAAAGCATTTCCGCAAGGATTCATTTTAGGTTCAGAAACAGCTTCTACAGTAAGTTCAAGAGGAATTTATAAATTTCCTGTTGTACAAGAAAAAAACAAACAATATGATGATTTGCAATGTTCGTCTTATGATTTAGAAGCTTGCAGTTGGTCAAATGTGCCTGATGATGATTTTGTGCTTCAAGACGACAAACCATGGGTTATTGGAGAGTTTGTTTGGACAGGATTCGATTATTTAGGAGAACCTACACCTTACGATGAAAAATGGCCATCAAGAAGTTCTTATTTCGGAATTTCTGATTTGGCAGGATTGCCAAAAGATCGTTTTTATCTTTATAGAAGCAGATGGAATACTAAAGATAACACGCTCCACATATTGCCACATTGGAATTGGAAAGGCAGAGAAGGAGAAATTACTCCAGTTTTCGTTTATACAAATTATGACAGTGCAGAACTTTTTGTAAACGGAAAAAGTATGGGAATTCAGAAAAAGAATAATGCAACTCCTCAAAACCGTTACCGTTTGATGTGGAATGATGTTAAATATGAGCCTGGAACTGTAAAAGTTGTTGCATTCGATTCAAATGGTAAAATAGCTGCAGAAAGCACCGTTAAAACTGCGGGAGATCCTTATAAAATTGTTCTTGATGCAGATAGAAAAACGATTAAAGCGGATGGCGAGGATATATCTTTTGTAACGGTTTCGGTAGTAGATAAAAACGGAATTCCATGTCCTACAGCAGATAATGAATTGCAATTTAAGGTAACTGGCGCTGCAACTTATCGAGCCGCATGTAATGGCGATGCAACATCTTTAGAAATATTTCATGAGAATCATATGAAGCTTTTCAGTGGTAAACTTGTAGTTCTTGTTAAAGCAGTCAAAAGTGCGGGTGCAATTCAATTGGAAGTAAAAGGAAAAGGACTTCAGACAGGAAAAATTAACTTGAAGGCTGAACGCTAATAATAAATTTATACATTTTTTAAGCATCCCAAAATGCACAAAAAAGCCACAAATTCGTTTGTGGCTTTTTTTATGCGTACAAAACGATATCTAATTTAGAAAAAGAACAGATAAATTTTTCTTTTATTTGGCTATTAAGTTGAAACACAGGTAATAAAAGTGGTTTCATTTTATAATTTGCAACATGATTGATTCCATTTCTTTATGTTAAAATGTTTTTTGTGAGATAACTTTGAGGAGTTAAATTAATCATAAATTTTACAATGCATTTCTGTCCTCTGTCAAACCGATGCCCAACAGAAGTTTTTTAATTAAGCTAAAGGCTCGGAAAAAATAAATCACTTAATATGAATTTAAATTAGAAATTATGAAAAAGTATCATTTATTAATTGTTGTTTTTTTCTTTTCACTGGCGATGTCAGCACAAAGTTCCCAGTCGTTTTTGCTTAATTTATATGGCGGTTATACCTTTTCGGATAAGGTAGATTTTGATTCCTCTTATGCGCGAGTAGAAGATGGTTTTGAATATGGTATAGGTTTAGAATATTTTATAATGGATAATGCCTCAATAGAATTAAAATATAATAGATTGGGAACAAACATGCCTTTATATACAAAAGTTACTTTAACTAATGGCGGTAACACTATTCCTGCAGGAACTCAACTTAATGCAGGCAATGATAAAGGATCCATTAATTACATCTTAGCAGATTATACTTATTATTTCGGATCAAGTTCACAAAAGGCGCTTCCATTTCTTGGTGCGGGTGCTGGTGTAGCAGTTCTTAATACTCCAAATAGCGGTAGCGGAACTTATTTTGCATGGGAAATTAAAGCAGGTGTAAAAGTAAAAACGAGTTCACCATTATCTGTTAATCTTCATGCATATCTGCAATCAATGTCGGCAGCTGTTGGATATGATTACTATTGGGACTATTATTGGGGACCAGTAGCAGTTACCGATTATGCTTCGACATTTCAATTTGGACTTGGTGCCGTACTTAGCTATGATTTCAGTAAATAGTAATTGTCCAGATATAATTGCTAATAAAAAAGCCTGAGAATGCTCAGGCTTTTTTATTGTGAGAATTATATAATGCACTATGAGAGCTTATGCCAGTGATTTATTAAAGTATTGTTTTCTTTGATTAGAGCAGATTGAAGTTTCAGCTTTACAGAAAGATCGATAGGCTGAAATTCTAAATTATTTAAAAAAGTTTTGATTTTGTTTTTTGATAGCTCATTTTCTCCAGCGAAATAAATATCATCTTTCTTTTCGGTCAAAACAGCCGTTTTCCTTTGATTTAGCACAACAGGATTAAATAGTTTTACCACATTAGCATCAGGAAGAAGTGAAGCGGTGATTTGATAAGTAAGAGAACTGGTAACACTAGATACCAGAAGTTTTGGATTAAAAATAAGTCCGCTCGTATGCAGTATGATTTTTCCAGACATATCTGGCAACTTGCTAATAGTATGTTCTAGACTTTCTCTCGCAACAAAAAGTATAGTGATATCAGTTGAAGCAGCTTCCTCCAATGAAACAAGTTTTGCACCTTTTATGGTTTGATTTACTGTTTCTTGAACTAATGAATTGCCACGAGGATGATTTATGAGTACTTCATAGCCAGTAGATGTTGCTCTTTGAGCCAGTTCTAATGTCAGGCTTCCAATGCCAATGATTCCTATTTTCATACTTTTTTGATTTTTTCTGTATTGTTGCCAATTCAGAAGGTTAGATTAAAGATATGGTAAGATTCTGATTTACAGTAAGGTATTTCTACCTGTTTTTCGATTTTGTCTTGCATTATCTGTTCTTTTAGCCGACTGAATTGATGAATCATCAAGATTATTCTAAATCCCCATTAATATGCCTAAACTTTCAGGCCTATTTTTTCTTAATTTTTTCATTTTCAAAGCGTTCAGTTTGAATAAAAGTGAGCACTAAAGAATGAAGACATACTTTTGGTTTAAGTATCTGACTAATTAAGTGTCGCTTCTAAAAGTTAAATTTACGGAAAATTCTTAAAAAATAAGCGCAAGATTTAGAATTAGAATACAAAATATCTAGTTATCCATACGATATTCTAAATAGTAAACATTTGGGATTAGGAATGACGCAATGTTACGAAGAGTTTCATAAGTTAGATCAAACATGTGAAAATCGTGTTAAAATTCTCTTATCTGCAATTTTGGAAAAGAAAAGTCAAGATTTGTGCTACTCAATTGTATTTCGCCTCCATTAAATTTGCAAGTATAAAAGGAACAATCCTTTAATAATTGTAGTCTCCCGATGAAGTTAGCTTATATTCTTTTTTTACAAATTTGTCTTTTAACTATCCCAAATAGTTATAGCAATACTATTGTAACTAAGGCAAGTAGTTATATCACAACAGAGTCGGTTTTTGAGATTTCAACCCCTAGTAAAGCAATTTTTGAAAAGGCACTTTCAGAGTCCAACTCATTAAAATTTGTCTTATTAGAGAATACTTCTGAAACGGAAAAATGTACTAGTACTGTACTTGCATCTCCACTACATTTAAATGGAAAAAGTTTAAGAGACAATTGTTTTGTTTACATAGAAAGTGTAAAATTAAACACCCAAGGATTATTGGAGCGAAACATAACTCCGTTCCGAAACATGTCAAGAAATATCCTATTTCATAGTTTAAAAATCCACATTTAATTCTTCCTTACTGCTTAATTCAAATTTAGCGCATT
>NZ_DHEI01000018.1:0-2743 GCF_002399805.1 Flavobacterium sp. UBA4854 | reverse complement strand
TCCAATTAGTATTCTATTTGGATAGGGCAATTATTGCCTTGATTTCACCTCCTCCCATTTTATTACAAATGAAAAGCCATAATTGATTTAAAGAAATCAGTTATGCAGCTTTCAATACCCCATGTTATTTTTTAACTAAAATATTTTTATTATGCATTTAACACCTAGAGAAATCGAAAAGCTAATGCTGCATACAGCAGGCGAACTAGCTCAAAAGAGAAAAGCCCGTGGCTTAAAACTAAATTATCCTGAGACCATTGCTCTTATTAGCAGTGAACTAATGGAACGTGCACGAGACGGCAAGACCGTAGCAGAATTAATGCAATATGGCGCGACCTTGCTTCGAAAAGAAGATGTAATGGAAGGTGTTGCGGAAATGATTCATGACATACAGATTGAAGCCACATTTCCAGATGGTACCAAACTTGTAACAGTGCACAATCCTGTGCGATAAATCTAAAAAATACTAACAATGATTCCAGGAGAAATTATATTAAAAGATAATAATATTATCTGTAATGATAGCCGTGAAACGTTAACTATTAAAGTTACAAATACCGGAGACAGACCAATTCAGGTAGGTTCCCACTTTCACTTTTTTGAAGTGAATAGAATGATGTCTTTTGACAGAGAAAAAGCATTCGGAATGCGATTAAATATTATCGCTAGTACAGCAGTGAGATTTGAGCCGGGAGAAGAGAAAGAAGTTGAGCTAACTCAATTTGGAGGAAATCAAAAAATCTATGGCCACAACAATTTAGTAGATGGAGATTTATCACCGCATAATAAAGCTCTTGCATTAGAACGCTTAGAAGAAGGGAAATTTAAAAATGTGAAATCATGAGTTTAGAAGTAACTAGAAAAAATTATACAAGTATTTTTGGTCCAACAGTAGGAGATCAAATACGTTTAGGAGATACAGAGATTATTATTGAAATTGAAAAGGATTTCTGCTCTTATGGTGATGAAGCAAAATTTGGTGGAGGAAAAACGGTTAGAGATGGTATGTGCCAATCTTCGACAGCTTTACGTGACGGAGGTGTTCTAGATTTTGTAATTACAGGAGCTACAATTATTGACCACTGGGGAATCGTAAAAGGTGATATTGGTATTAAAGATGGAAAAATTGTTGGAGTTGGTAGAGCAGGAAATCCAGATACAATGGACAATATTACACCTGGCATGATTATCGGAGCTTCGACAGAAGTTCATGGAGGTCACGGATATATTGTTACAGCTGGGGGAATTGATACGCACATACACTTTATCAGTCCTACTCAAATAGAAACAGCTTTGTATAGTGGAGTTACTACTATGATTGGTGGTGGAACTGGTCCTGCTGATGGAACAAATGCAACAACTGTTACTCCAGGACAACACAACATTAAGAGAATGTTACAGGCTGCAGAAGCATTTCCTGTAAATGTTGGTTTTTTTGGAAAAGGGAATGTAGCTACAGAAGCTCCTATTGAAGAGCAAATTGAAGCAGGTGCATTAGGAGTAAAAATCCATGAAGATTGGGGAGCAACTCCTGCTGTTATTGATGCTTCTCTAAAAGTGGCAGACAAATATGATGTGCAAGTAGCTATTCATACAGATACACTTAATGAGGGAGGATTTCTTGAAGATACTATGAATGCTATCGCAGGACGTGTTATTCATACGTTCCACACCGAAGGAGCTGGTGGAGGTCACGCGCCAGATATTATTAAAGCAGCAATGTATCCAAATGTATTGCCAGCCTCTACAAACCCAACAAGACCTTATACAACAAATACTATTGATGAGCATTTGGATATGTTGATGGTTTGCCATCACTTGAGCCCAAAAATTCCAGAAGATGTAGCTTTTGCAGATTCACGTATTCGTCCAGAAACTATTGCTGCAGAAGATGTACTTCAAGATATGGGCGTTTTCAGTATCATGAGTTCTGATTCTCAAGCTATGGGACGAGTAGGAGAGGTAATTACTCGTACATGGCAAACAGCTGACAAGATGAAGAAACAGAAAGGGTATTTAGCCGAAGATGAAGCAAACAAAAATGACAACTATCGTGCAAAAAGATATGTGTCTAAATACACAATCAACCCTGCAATTGCGCACGGGATTTCTAATTATGTTGGATCAATAGAAGCAGGCAAAATTGCTGACTTGGTAATTTGGAAACCTTCATTATTTGGAGTGAAGCCAGAAATTATCGTAAAAGGAGGTTTTATTGCCGCAAGCAAAATGGGGGATGCTAATGCTTCTATTCCAACACCACAGCCTATCATTATGCGTAATATGTTTGGAACGTACGGAAAAGCATTGACAAAAACCGTGTTCACCTTTGTTTCTCAAGCTGGTATCGACAATAATATTGCTGAAAAATATGGTTTAGAAAAGAAGCTACTAGCAGTTTCAAACTGTAGAAACATTGGCAAGGCCGATATGATTCACAACAACGCAACTCCAGAAATCATGGTAAATGCTGAAAACTATACCGTAACAATCGACGGAGAAAAAATCACTTGCGAACCTGTGGATAAGCTTCCATTAGCACAATTATACTACTTGTTTTAATTAATAACTGTTATTCTACTTCTTACTGCGACAATTTATTTTGTTGCAGTAAGACTAGAATAAAAACATCAAAAAAGAATTTTATGAATAGTTGGAAAATTAATTTGGGTTTAGTTCTTCTCCTAGTATGCACGTCTTTAACAACGGTTCATGCACAGAAAGGATCTTTAATGCTTTATGG
>NZ_DHEI01000164.1:37028-41562 GCF_002399805.1 Flavobacterium sp. UBA4854 | reverse complement strand
GGTTAAAATCTGAAATCTAAAATCTAAAATCTAAATTTATATGTTCCCATTACAAAGAGGCAGAAGATTAAGAGTAAATGAATCAATTCGTTCTTTAGTACGTGAAACCAGTTTAAGTCCATCGGATTTTATGTTTCCAATGTTTATTGCTGAAGGAGAAAATGTAAAAGTCGAAATTCCGTCTATGCCAGGAATTTTCAGAAGATCAATAGATTTAACGGTTGAAGAAGTAAAAGAACTTTATGATTTAGGGATTCGCGCTGTAAATATTTATGTAAAAGTTAGCGAAAACCTAAAAGACAATACTGGAAAAGAAGCTTGGAATGCTAACGGATTAATGCAACAAGCCATTCGTGCCATAAAAGCGGCTTGTCCAGAAATGATCGTTATGCCAGATGTGGCTTTGGACCCGTATTCAATTTACGGTCATGACGGAATTATAACAAATGGCGATGTAGAAAACGACAGTACAGTTGATGCTTTAGTAAAAATGGCCGTTTCGCACGCAGAAGCTGGTGCCGATTTTGTTGCGCCAAGTGATATGATGGATGGACGCGTTTTACGCCTTCGCGAAGGTTTGGATGCGGCAGGATTTCAGAATGTTGGAATCATGAGTTATTCTGCTAAATATGCTTCAGCTTTTTACGGACCTTTTAGAGATGCTTTAGATTCTGCTCCAAAAGAAGCTGATGTTGTGGTTCCAAAAGACAAAAAAACATACCAAATGGATTATGCGAATCGTATCGAAGCGATTAAAGAAGCGTTGTCTGACGTAGAAGAAGGCGCAGATATGGTTATGGTAAAACCAGGAATTGCTTATTTGGATATTGTTCGCGAAATAAAAAATACCGTGCATGTTCCTGTAACTGTTTATCAGGTTTCTGGAGAATATGCTATGATTAAAGCGGCATCTGAAAGAGGTTGGCTGGATCACGATAAAATTATGATGGAACAGTTAATGTGTATCAAACGTTCGGGTGCTAATCTTATTTCGACATACTTCGCAAAAGAAGCAGCAATTTTATTAAACAAATAAGATGGTTGTCGATAAACAAAATGCTTCTCATTATTTATGGGGAGACAATTGCAACAGCTGGATTTTGGCAGATACTGAAGGTTTATCTGTTAAACAAGAAAGCATGCCAAGCGGAACTAAAGAAAAACTGCATTTTCATAATCATGCTCAGCAGTTCTTTTTCATTCTAAAAGGCACAGCAACTTTTTATCATGGAGAAAAAACTGAAATTGTAAATGCAAATCAAGGTTTATTGATTGAGGCAAAAACACAGCATTATATTGCCAATGAAAGCCAAGAACAATTGGATTTTTTAGTGATATCACAGCCATCAACAAATAATGACCGAATTACAATTGAATAAAATCTAAAAACATGAAAAAGGTATTTTTCCTCTCTGCAGTTTTAGCATTGGCTTCTTGCAAAAAAGAAACTTCTGAACCAACAAACGCAGCAACCGAATCTATTTCTGAAGGAGAATCGGCGAAAGCCAAAAGTCCAGAAGAACTAGGAAAACAACTTTTTGAAGGAGCTGGAAATTGTTTTGCCTGCCATCAGCCAGATCAAAAAGTAGTTGGGCCAAGCATTAAAGAAATTGCCAAAATCTATAAAGACAAAAATGGCGATATCGTTACTTTCCTGAAAGGAAATGCAGAACCTATTGTTGACCCAAGTCAGTTTGAAGTTATGAAAACCAATTTTGCTATAACACAAGCCATGTCTGATGAAGAATTAAAAGCAATTGAAGCTTACATCTACAGTCAGTTAAAATAATCACACGATGTTCCGTAGGAACATTTCATCGGTAGAAAATGATGTTATTTAGCATTTACGTTCCGTAGGAACGTTTGATATGCTGGATGGTTAAAATTCACGTCAAAATCAAACGTTCCTACGGAACGTAAAAATGGGGCGTCAATATTTTTTTTTCTACCGATGAAATGTTCCTACGGAACATCGTATAATTATATCAAAACAGAAAAAAAGGGCGGTTCCGAAAGTGAACCGCCCTTTTTTAATAATTAAAATTGATTACCAGATTTTAACTCGTTTTTCTGGTTCAACGTACATTTTATCACCTTTCTTAATATCGAAAGCTTTGTAGAAAGCATCAACATTTTGAATTGGAACATAAGCTCTGTACATTCCCGGAGAGTGTGGATCTGTTTTCACTTGATTTTTGATTGCTTCATCTCTTGTTTTTGTTCTCCAAACCGTAGCCCAAGAAATAAAGAAACGTTGTTCTGGCGTAAATCCATCGATTAAACCTGGATTTCCGTGCGCTTTCAAATACAATTGCAAACCGTCATAAGCAGCGTTAATTCCACCTAAGTCTCCAATATTTTCACCTAAAGTAAAATGACCGTCTACGTGAATTCCTGGCAATGGCTCAAGAGCACTGTATTGATTAGCTAAATCTGTTCCAAGAGCTGTAAATTGTTTCAAATCATCTTCTGTCCACCAGTCTATTAAATTTCCTTCAGCATTGTAACGTGCTCCAGAATCATCAAATCCGTGAGAAATCTCGTGACCGATTACAGCACCGATTCCTCCGTAATTAACTGCTTCATCGGCTTGGTAATTGTAAAAAGGTGGCTGTAAGATTGCTGCAGGGAATACAATTTCGTTATAAGACGGATTGTAATAGGCGTTTACTGTCTGAGGAGACATATGCCATTCTGTTTTATCAACTGGTTTGCCTAATTTTTCAATGCCTTTTTGGAAATTCCATTTTGCAATGTTTTTATTATTCTCAAAATATGTTCCGCCTTCAGCAATACTTTTGATCGTTAATGCAGAGTAATCTTTCCATTTATCAGGATATCCAACTTTTATGGTAATTTTATTCAACTTTTCTATTGCCTTAGCTTTTGTATCTGTAGACATCCAAGTCAAATTGTTTATACGGTTTTGGTAAGCCGTAATAACGTTATGAATCATATCAAGAGCTTTCGTTTTTGCTTCAGCAGGAAAAACTTTCTCTACATACAATTTACCAAGTGCTTCTCCAACATTGCGATTTACTACTGCAAGTCCTCTCTCATCTGCAGGAAGCTGTTTAATTGCTCCTCTTAATGTTTTACTATAAAAATCAAAATTAGCATTATCAATTGCTGTTGTCAACTTAGTTGCAGAATTGTTTAACAAATCCCATTTTAAGTATTCTTTCCATTGTGCAACTTTGTTTTCTTTGAAAACAGTTTCTAAAGCTGTCATATATTTAGGCTCAGACACAATTACACTTTCTAATTTAACGATTCCTAAACCAGCAAAATATTCGTTCCATTTGATTGATGGAGTTAGCTTTTGAAGTTCAGCAATTGTCATTGGATTGTATTGCAAACGGCTGTCTCTTCTTTCAACTCTGTTTAATCTTGGTTGCGACAATTCTGTTTCAAGAGCTAAAATTTCGGCTGCGCTTTGTTTTGCTTTTTCTGGAGATTCTCCAATAAACTGAAGCATTCTCGCAACATGCAATTCGTATTTTGCACGTTTCTCTTTCGAATCTTTATCGTCAGAAGTATAATAATCTTTATCAGAAAGCCCTAATTCGCTTGGACCTAAATTTACAGAGTTTTTAGAACTGTCTTTATCATCAGCTCCAATGTAAATTCCGAAAAATCCAGCATTTCCTTCTTTTTCCATTTCAACCAAATATTTCTGAACATCAGCAATGTTTTTAATTGCATCGATTTTTTTCAGATAAGGTTTTAAAGGCTCGATTCCTCTTTTATTTCTTCCAATAGAATCTAAATAAGTATTGTACAGGTTAATTGCTTTTCCTTGATCTGTATTAGATTTGTACTTTGGATTTTTTGAAGCATCTTGCAAAACTGCCATTACATCTTTGTCAGTCTTTTTAATTAGTTCATTAAAACTTCCCCAAGTCGTACGATCACTTGGAATTTCTGTTTTTTCTAGCCAAGTACCGTTTACATATTTGAAAAAATCCTGACTTGGACTAATTTTCGTATCCATATACGAAACATTGATACCCGGTTCCTTTGGAGCATTTTGTGCTTGGGATGCAGTAATTGCAAACATTGCAGATATCACACCAAACACAGGTTTAGCAAATTGTTTTTTCATAAAAAATTATAGTTTAAGGAAAAATACAAACATATTGTTATTATTTCAAAAATTGTGTTAAAATTCTAACTGCAAAGTCAAAAAGACAGATAAATTTCACAAATAGAAAATTAGCACTGAGGTATTTGTCTGCGATATTTAGTAAAAGTTACAAAAGCCTGTTAAAAAAATAATTCAGTAAAGTTTTTAAAATCTGCTTTTTGTATTTTTGCGCCAAATTATTTTTATGAAATCGCTTTTATACAAATACCGCAAATTCTTTATTGTTTTAATAGTATTTTCGGTTGTTACGATATCTTTGTTTTACTCTGCATTAAAACCAAAAAAGACACTTCCAATTTACAATCCTGCCGATGTAAATCCTGAATTGGTTGATAGTACCGTTCAGTATAAAAGCAAGTACCACACCATTGCCGATTTCTCTTTCAT
>NZ_DHEI01000164.1:0-36821 GCF_002399805.1 Flavobacterium sp. UBA4854 | reverse complement strand
GAAGAGGTTCAAAAAGCTGTTTTAAATAATCCGAAAGTAATGCTGTTGTCTCATACTGTTTTTCCAGAAGTAGACAGTGTTTCGGTTTTAAAAGAATATGCTATAAAACATCATGTTGTAGACAGCAAATGGAATTTGGTTACTGGCGATAAAAAAGAAATCTACACTATGGCCAGAAAATCTTACTTGGCTGTTAAATTAGGAAGACCAGATCAGCTTTATGATATGGTGCATACCGAGAATTTTGTTTTGGTCGATCAAAAACGCCGCGTTAGAGGTTTTTATGATGGAACAAATAAAGAAGATATAAAACGCCTTTTAGAAGACATCGAATTCTTGTCTCAAGAGTAAAATCCCTTATTTTTAGAAACATTTAGCATTTGTCGAAGTGTTAAATGCCTTGAAATAAAGAATAATTGCCTACTTTTGCAATCTAAATTCAATCTAAATAAGCTTGCAAAATACAATACACACTCTGAAAAAAGGCGAAAAAGCCATTATCAAAGATTTTGATATCGATCTTATTCCACTTAAATTATTAGAAATGGGTTGTCTTCCTGGCAGCTTAGTTGAATTGCTTCAAGTTGCACCTTTTGGCGATCCGTTATATTTAGATATTAATGGTTCTCATGTTGCAATTCGTATAGAAACAGCTCGTGAAATTGAAGTTGAACTTATCAAAACCAATTTGTAATGAGTGTTCAGAATATTAATGTTGCCCTTATCGGAAATCCTAATACAGGAAAAACTTCTGTTTTCAATCAATTAACAGGTCTTAACCAACAAGTCGGAAATTATCCTGGAATTACGGTTGAGAAGAAAATCGGATTCTGTAAATTACCAAATAACGTAAAAGCGAATATTCTAGACCTACCTGGAACGTATAGCTTGAATGCAAGTTCGATGGACGAAAGTGTGGTAATCGAGCTTTTGCTAAACAAAAACGATAAATTATATCCAGATGTAGCAGTTGTTGTAACAGATGTCGAAAATCTGAAACGAAATCTGCTAATCTACACACAGATAAAAGATCTTGAAATTCCAACGATTTTGGTCATCAACATGTCAGATCGTATGGAACGCAAAGGAATCTCTTTAGATATTCCGCATTTAGAAGACAAACTAAAAACAAAAATTGCTTTAGTAAGTTCGCGCAAAGGTTTAGGAATTGAAGAATTAAAAGAACTAATTGTTTCTTATAAAACAATTCCGAGTGAGCCTTGTCTAAATGCCTCTGTAATTGATCCTGAATACTTTGAAAAATTACAAAAAGCATTTCCAAATCAATTAATGTACAAATTGTGGCTGGTAATTACGCAAGATGTCAATTTCTTGAATTTAGATCGAAATGAAATCAGAAGCACATTTACCAAATCGCATTCAGAATTAAAACGCTTACAGCAAAAAGAAACCATTAAAAGATATCAGTTTATCAATGATGTTTTAAAAGAAGGTTTAAAGGTCGATGCTTCAATGGCAAATGATATTCGTGCAAAACTGGATCGCGTTTTAACTCACAAAGTTTGGGGCTATTTCATTTTCTTTGCGATCTTATTTTTGATTTTCCAATCGATTTTCAGCTGGTCAACTATTCCGATGGATTTCATTGACAGCACTTTTGCTTCATTAAGCAGCTGGGTTGCAGAAGAATTGCCAAGCGGTATTTTAACCGATTTGCTTTCGCAAGGAATTATTCCGGGAATTGGCGGAGTCGTTATTTTCATTCCGCAAATTGCCGTATTGTTCTTATTCATTTCGATTTTAGAAGAGAGCGGATATATGAGCCGTGTGGTGTTTTTGATGGATAAAATCATGCGTAAGTTTGGGCTTTCAGGAAAAAGTGTCGTGCCTTTGATTTCTGGAACAGCTTGTGCGATTCCGGCAATTATGGCAACTAGAAACATTGAGAACTGGAAAGAACGTCTTATTACGATTTTAGTAACGCCATTTACTACTTGTTCTGCTAGATTACCCGTTTATGCGATTATTATTTCACTTGTTGTTCCTAGCAAACGTATTTTCGGATTTCTAAATGTTCAAGGATTAACACTAATGGCACTTTATGTTTTAGGCTTTTTTGCTGCAATTTTATCTGCCTATATTTTGAATAAAGTTTTAAAATTAGAATCTAAAACTTATTTTGTGGTTGAAATGCCAAGCTATAAAATGCCTCTTTTCAAAAACGTCGGAATCAATGTGGTAGAAAAAACGAAAGCATTTATTGCTGGAGCAGGAAAAATCATTCTTGCCATTTCGATTATATTATGGTTCTTAGCTTCTTACGGACCAGGAAAAGAATTCAACGAAGCAGAAACTATTGTAAAAGAAAGATTTGCCAATACAACTTTAGACGAAACACAATTCGAAAATGAAGTTAATTCTCAAAAATTAGAGAATTCTTATATCGGATTAATGGGACGCGCGATTGAACCAGTAATTCAGCCTTTGGGTTACGATTGGAAAATCGGAATTGCCTTGATTAGTTCGTTTGCTGCGCGTGAAGTTTTCGTTGGAACTTTGGCGACTATTTACAGCGTTGGAGATACTGATAACGAATCGACCATAAAAAGCAAAATGCAAGCAGAAGTTCGCCCAGATACTGGAAAAAAAGTATTTGACTTTGCAACAGGAATTTCTTTATTGTTATTTTATGCTTTTGCTATGCAATGTGCCAGTACATTGGCCATTACAAAAAAAGAAACCAATTCGTGGAAATGGCCTGCAATGCAGTTAGTTTTCATGAGCGGATTGGCTTATTTTGCCGCATTAATTGCGTATCAACTTTTAAAATAAAAAAGTTATGTTTCAAGAAATTATAGCCTTTGCGATATTAGGATTAGCGGTTGCTTTCCTAATCAAAAAATTCTTCTTTAAATCTAAAAAGAAAAAAGATTGCGGCAGCGGAACCGATTGTGGATGTTCGTAATTTTAAGGTTCTAAAATGCTAAGATTCTAAGGTACTAAGACTAAATGCTAAAAGCTTCAAGTAGATTTTGATTTCTATTTGAAGCTTTTTTTATGAGAAAAAATGTCTTATTCTGTTGTTTTAAAAACTTAAAATAGCATGTTAGTATATTTTCTAAAATTAATTTTGGCATCTAAATATATTTAAAGATGACACCAGAAGATAGAATGGAAGTAATTCGGGATAATAGAGTTGCCCGATTATTGTGGTTTGCAATAGGTTTTTTCTGCGCAGTGATTATTACCTATTTTACAATGAAAACCAATCATTAGTTTTTTCTCTGCTGTTTTAATTATACTTTTATCATATTAAAACAGCAAAAAAAACTTTCAAATGAATCTAAAAACTCCTTTATTTTTCTTTCTATTTTTATGTTTTGCTCAGAGCGGAATTTCTCAAACAAAAACAGATGCAAAACAAAATTCAAATAATACTTTCCTAACTTCAGACGGAGTTCCTTTATTTTTGAAAGTTTCAGGAAAAGGAGATGTCTGCATTTTTGTACATGGCGGTCCTGGCGCTTGGAGCAAGTCGTTTGAAGAATTTGGCGGCAATGTTTTAGAAGATAAACTCAAAATGTGTTATTACGATCAAAGAGGATGCGGCCGCTCAGGATCTTCTGCAGATAACAATTACAGCATGGACAGAATGATTGCTGATATTGAAGAAATTCGAGTTTATCTTAAAACAGATAAAGTATTTGTAATCGGACATTCATTCGGAGGAATTTTAGCCACCAAATATGCCGAGAAATATCCTCAACATGTAAAAGGTTTAATTCTATTGAATGCCACGCTAGATATTAACGATTCTCTTTTGAATCAAATTGCTTTTATGGGTAAAACTTTAGGAAAAGATTTCCCTGTGAAAGGCAAAGATTCAATATTAAATACTTTTTTTGAAGCTAAACAGCAAATTAAAAAAGCCAATCTTGATTATAAAATATTATCAGACAATAAAGCAACTGTTGAAAAACTAGACAGCATTGATAACAGCGAAAAAAGAAACTCTTCATTTGCACAAAATGCATTAAGCGGCCCGATATATTTTAATGATTTTACTAAAGAGACCGCTTCTATAAAAGTTCCAACACTAATAGTTTCTGGAACAGAAGATAACAATATTGGCCCAGAACATTATCGTTTGTTTAAATTTCCAAACCAAGAAGTTAAAATTATTAACGGCGGGCATATTTTGTATTATGAGCAGAATAAAGAGTTTAAGAATACAATTCAAAAATTTGTTCAGAAAGTTAAATAAGAAAAGATGAAAGAAGCTAGAAGAAAGACTTATAACTAGAACGGAAGACTAATACTGAAAGAAAATTGTCTTATTGTAATGGTTTAAAGACTTTTCTTGGCATAATCATTACCCTCTATAAAATTACTTTTGAACTGTTTAAAATACATTCAAAATGACAAGGTTTGAAAAAAGGGAAATGATTAGAAATAATAGCATTACAAAGTTATTGTGGTTTTCAATAGGATTCTTATGCGCTTTTATAATTATGTGTTTTTTAAAATCGAGATTATAAATCTGAATAAGTCTCTCTATAGAGAAATTCATCACCAAATAAAAAACGGCTCTAGATTAGAGCCGTTTTTCTTTTTATATCTAAATGAAATCTACTTCAACCCTTCCCATTCTGCATAAAACTGAGCGAGGAAAGTTTCCATAAAACGATGTCTTTCGGCAGCGATTTCTTTTCCTTTTTGGGTATTCATTTTATCTTTTAACAACAAAAGCTTTTCATAGAAATGGTTTATCGTTGGAGCGTTGTTGTTTTTATATTCCTCTTTTGTCATATTGGTAACAGGAGCAATTTCTGGATTATATAAAGCCCTATTCTTAAATCCACCATAATTGAAAGCTCTTGCAACGCCAATTGCTCCAATTGCATCTAAGCGATCTGCATCTTGAACAACATCCAACTCGACCGAAGAGAACTTTCTTTCGAAATTTCCGCCTTTATAAGAGATATTTTCAATGATATTAACAACATGTGCAATTATGTCCTCAGAAACATTTTCGGCTTCTAAAAACGCTCTTGCTGTTTTCGGTCCAATAGTTTCATCTCCGTTATGAAATTTGCTATCGGCAATATCATGCAATAAAGCACCCAATTGCACCACTATAAGATCACATTCTGTTTCTTTGGCAATCAAAAGAGCATTTTTAAAAACACGTTCTATATGAAACCAATCGTGTCCACCTTCGGCATCGTTTAGTTTTTCTTTAACAAAAGCAATAGTTTTAATAATCAATGCTGAATCGCTCATACAGAAGTTTTTACGGTTTATAAAAAAAGTTGATTGTTGAAAATTTTAATTCTCCAACAATCAACAATATGTTTTAAAGCAACAATGTTGCTTTTTTAAATTTCAATCTAAAAATTCTAAATTCCAATCTAAAATCAGAAATCTAAAATCTAAGATTTAAAGTCTCGCTGGTTCAACCCACTTAAAGATATGAGATTCTTTAGGAATCACGATTCTTTCAGAGATTTTAGCCATACGTGCTGGCAATTTCATTAAGTAATCACGTGCTTTTTCTGCTTCGTCATTCAAATTGGTAATTTTGTCAATTTCCCATTTGTTGATTAATTTCTGCATGATTTCAACATAATCGTTTGCTGTGTAAACACCAATACGTTGTGCCGAATCTGAGAATTGTTCGAAAGCTGTGCTTATTTTTTGACCAGATTCTCTTAAGAAGTGAGCCGGCATAACGATTTTTTGTTTCATCATGTATTGAAACGCCAACATCATTTCGCTTGGATCAACTTGGAAAATTCTAGTAACAAATTCGCTGTATGCGTGGTGGTGACGCATTTCATCACCTGCAATCATTTTACACATTTTAGACAACTTGTTATCGCCAAATTTCTTAGCCATTTGCGCTACTCTATTATGCGAAACATAAGTTGCTAATTCTTGGAAACTAGTGTATACAAAGTTTTTGTAAGGATCAGATCCAGTTCCAATATCAAAACCGTCGTTGATCAAATGCTGTGTCGTCATTTCGATTTCACGCATGTTTACACGACCAGACAAATACAAGTATTTATTCAAAAGATCTCCGTGACGGTTTTCTTCTCCGGTCCATTGACGGATCCATTTAGACCAACCGTTTCCACCATTTTCTACTTGGTTTACACCTTCAACATCCATTAACCAAGACTCATATGTAGGCAAAGCTTCCTCAGTGATGGTGTCACCAACAAGCGTAACCCAGAAATCGTACGGAAGCTCTTTAGCAATTTCGCGTAATTCTTTTACCTCTTCAAAGAAGTTTTCTCCTTGAGAATTTGGTAAGAAATCCGACGGCTGCCAAATTTTTTCCACTGGAATTAAATACTGTTCAACGAAGCTATCCACGTTTTTTTCCAAAAACTGCATTACTTCTAATCTAATGTTTTTTATAGACATTACTTATTATAGATTTGGGTTTTACATTTTAGCTCGGACTAAAACTTAAACCTGTTTATATTCATTTATTCCTTCTTTAACTGCTTTTTCAGTAATCTCCATCAGCTCTTCAAACTTGTAATCTTTGACAGCTAAAGCTGGATGAGCTGTAAACTTCAGATGATTTCCTAAACCAACAGGAAAAAAACCAAATTTTACCATTTTCCAAGAATTATTGATACTCACGGGCACAACGTATGCAGATGGTGCATATTTGCATAAAATCTTTAAACCGCTTTGCGCAAATTCTTTTGGTACTCCCGTTTTACTTCTTGTCCCTTCTGGAAAGATAACGGCAGATCTTGTGTTTTTTTCGATATATTCAGACAAGCCTTTGATAACTGGTATCGCTTGTTTAGGGTCTTTTCGGTCAATTAGGACAGATCCTCCGTGTTTCAAATTATAAGAAACACTTGGAATTCCGCTACCTAACTCCTTCTTACTTACAAATTTACAATGAAAACGTCTAAAGTACCAAATCATTGCCACGATATCGTACATACTTTGGTGATTTGCCACAAAAATGATTGGCACACCTTTGGGAACCGTGTCTACCCCTTCAATCGTATATCTTGTTCCAACAAGGTTTGTACATTTTAAAAGGCAGAAATTTAAATAATCAACACTTTTTTTGTGAGCTTGGTATCCAAAAACATTTAAACAAATCCATTGAATTGGGTGAAAAACAACCAAACATAAACCAAATAATAAATAGTAAATTACCGATATTGGATAAGAAATAATTTTTTCCATGCTTCAAAAATTAATGCGCAAAAGTAGTAAATATATTTTTAGACTTATTAAAATTGAAAACAATAACTGTTTTTATGGTTTAATTGTACCTTTGCACTAGAATTTGCAAATTTTTTCTGAATTAAATGAACTTTACTTACCCTAAAAACGAGCGTTTAAAAAGCAAAACTACGATTGGATTACTATTTTCTGAAGGGAAATCGGTATCTAAATATCCGCTTCGTTTGGTTTACCGTCAGGTCGAAGCAAATTCAGAAGAACAAACCAAGATAGGTGTTTCAGTTTCAAAGAAATACTTCAAGAAAGCCGTTGATCGAAATTATTTTAAAAGAGTTTTGAGAGAAACGTATCGATTGAACAAACATTTGCTTTTGGATCATCTAGATCAGCCGTATTCGATAATGCTTTTTTATCAAACCAAAGACCGTTTGTCTTATGATGAAATCAATACCAAAATGATTCAGTTATTTGAGAAATTTGCAACTCAAATTAACAAACCTCTGGATTCTGAAACAAAAACAGAAGCGTAAATTTCAAAACGTAAGATTATTAATCAAGTTAGACAAAAAAATCGTAGTTTTAGCTCTAAATTGAAATTTTATGCGACATCTTCTCCTTTTAGTTGTTTTTATTTTAGTTCTTTCTGGCTGTAGCAAAACTGGAGCTTCGGCTGATGAAAATGTAATCATTTCTTCGGTTAAAATGCCTGCAAAAGCAGAAAGCGTCTCTTATGACCGACAAGCAGATCCAATGCAAGCACCTCCGCCTCCACCTCAGAAGGTAGATCAACAAGTCGAACAAAAAATTATAAAAGAAGCAACTTTAAAATTTGAAACCGATAATTTAGAAAATTCATTCGCTCAAATTCAAAAAGCTATTGCAAATAATAAGGCTAGAATTATAAACGATTCTGAAGGAAAAGATTTTGCAACTCTTTTTAGAAATCTTACTATAAAAGTGCCGAGTCAGAATTTTGACCGTTTTATAAATGATGTTTCGAAAGGTGTTTCGTATTTTGAAGTTAAAAATATCTCCGCACAAGATGTTACAGAACAATATATTGATCTGACTTCAAGATTAAAAACAAAGAAAAAACTAGAAGAACGTTATCTAGAAATTTTAAAGAAAGCCAATAAGGTTAGTGAGATTTTAGAGATTGAAGAACAAATTTCAACTATTCGTGAAGAAATAGAATCCAAAGAAGGTCAGCTGAAATATTTAGAAAGTAGAGTATCTGAAAGTACAATCACTATTGAATTTTATAAAACAATACCTGAAAAAGAGGGTGTCAAAATATCTTACGGCTCTAAACTTTGGAGCGCAATTGAATCTGGATTTTATACATTGTCCGATTTATTGCTTTCATTATTAAGCGCTTGGCCGTTTGTCATTTTATTTGTTGTATTTGCCTATTTTATTAGAAAAAGATTAAAAAGAAGAAAAAAAGAATAATCATGTATCCGTATTTCAAGAAGAAATTTATTATACCAGTCGCTGCGGCGGGAATGTTGTTTGTTGGAACCAGTTTTAGAGAAGATTTTTTTGAAATTGCCAAACAGATCGAAATTTTCACGACTTTGTTCAAGGCCGTAAATACCAATTATGTTGACGAAACGAATCCAGGAGATTTGATGGATAAAGCGATCAAAAGCATGTTGGCAAGTCTGGATCCGTACACGGTTTATTTTAACGAGCAAGATGTTGTTAACTTTAAAATCAATAATACTGGAGAATATACCGGAATTGGCGCTTTGATTTCTAGAAAAAACGACCGTCTAATTGTTCGTGAACCTTATAAAAATTATCCGGCAGATAAAGCAGGACTTAAAGCAGGAGACGAAATTATCCAAATCGGTGATGTTTTGATTGCCGATTTTAAGGACGATGCTTCTCAATTATTGAAAGGAACAAAAAATACTAAAATCAACATCAAATATCTACGTCAAGGAAAACCAAGCACCACAGTTTTGGTTTTGGATGAAGTTGATATTAAATCGGTTCCTTTTTACGGAAAAATTGATGATAAAACAGGATATATTGTTTTGGCGCATTTTAGCAGAAAAGCTTCTGCCGAAGTGAAAGACGCTCTTGAGAAATTAAAAGCTGACGGGGCCAAACAAATTGTTTTGGATTTAAGAGGAAATCCAGGAGGTTTATTAAACGAAGCAATTGATATCTGTAATTTATTTGTTCCGAAGAATGAAGTTATTGTAACGACTAAATCTAGAATTGAAAAACACAATAACACTTATAAAACGCAGAAAGAACCGATAGATACTGAAATTCCGTTAGCAATTTTAGTAAACGGAAGAAGTGCTTCGGCATCTGAAATTGTTTCGGGTGCTTTACAAGATTTGGATCGTGCTGTTATTTTAGGAAGCAGAAGTTTTGGTAAAGGCTTGGTACAGCGTTCTGTTGATCTAACTTATGGAACTCAACTGAAAGTGACCATTTCTAGATATTACACACCTTCTGGCCGTTGCATACAAGCTTTGGATTATGCACATAAAGACAAAAACGGTGTAGCTCAAAAAACAGAAGCTAAAAACTTCAATGCTTTTAAAACCAGAAAAGGAAGAACGGTTTATGACGGAGGTGGAGTTTTACCAGATATCGAATTGGAAGAAACTAAAATAAGTCCGATTGCTACTGCTTTAACCAAAAACGATGGCGTTTTTGATTATGCTACATCATATTATTACAAAAATCCAAATTTAGGAGATAAGATTCCAACTCTTACCGATGCAGATTATGCAGCTTTTAAACAATTCCTAAAAACCAACAAAATCACTTTTGATACCGAAACCGAAGTGGCTTTGAAAAATACTTTAGCTGCAGCTAAAAAAGAAAAAATAGACGAGACGATTACTGCCGAATATCAGCAATTGTTAAATGCTTTAGAAAAAAGCGAAACGACTTTACTGGATAAAAACCAAAAAGAGATTAAAAACATGATCTTGGAAGAATTGATTAAGAGATATCAATATCAGGAAGGTTTGTATCAGTATTATCTAAAAAACAATTCAGAAATTAAAAGAGCAGTTAGTGTATTAAATAACCAAACAGAATATAAAACGATTTTAAAAATGTAGTGAATGAAGTTACCTCTAGCCCTGATTCTTTTTTCATTTTATACAGTAAACGCACAGCAAAAACCTGTTGAAACCATTTACTTTGAATTTGACAGGTATGATTTGACAGAAAAGCAAATCAATGTGGTTTCTAACTTTATAAAGAACATAGACACTTCTAAAGTAGAGTCTATACAGATTTATGGCTATTGCGATGATCGCGGCAACGATGAGTATAATTTTAGATTATCTAATAATCGAGCCAATAAAATTCAGAATCTATTAGTTAAAAAAGGCTTCAATCAAAGTAAAATTGTTATTCTAGAAGGAAAAGGACGTGTTGTTGTAAAAGCAGATACTGTAGAAAATCTGCATGAAACACGTCTACGAAATCGGCGGGTTGATTTAATTGTTGTTAAGAAAAATAGTTTCGGAAAAGGAATTCATTCTTCCTTCAAAGACATTTTAAAAGTCGGAGATAAAGTTTGTCTAGAATCTATTTTATTTGATATTGGAAGTGCCAGATTAACTCCCAATTCTAAAAAGGAACTAGATAAAATTGCCATAACTCTTCAAGATCATCGAAACTTAAATTTTGAAATTCGCGGACATGTTTGTTGCACACCTGAAATTTATAGCGATGGAATTGACAGAGATACAAAAGAAAGAAGGCTTTCTTGGAACCGCGCAAAAACTGTTTTCCATTACTTAATATCAAAAAAAATATCAAAAAGCCGCATGACCTATATGGGCTGCGGCAATAAATATCCGTTAGGAAAAGGCGATAATTACGATCGTAGGGTAGAATTTGTGATTACTAAAATCTAAGTTTTATTTAAAAGTTGGCGGGGCAGGTACATCTGAAACTGTATTGTCGGATTCTAAAATTTCTTCTCCTTTCAAAAATTTATTAATCACAATATCATTCAAAATATAGGGCTGTCCAATCCATCTTACAATTCCTTTATTGTCAATTAAAAATGTTTTAGGAATCGAAAAATCTCCACGCTCATTTTCGACAACAAAATCGTTTAATGCTTTTTTAGTCTGGTCGCTTACAACTATAGAACTAAACTTTACCCGTTCTAAAGTCTTTTTTGTTTTTTCTGGAGATTCATTTGTAATAGAAACAAAAACCAAATCTGTTCTGTCTTTAAACCTTTCTTGCATCTTATTAAGATTAGGAACTTCTGCTAAACAGGTGGTGCACCAAGTTGCCCAAAACTCCAATAAAATATATTTATCTTCCAGGTTTTTATCCTTTGGGGTATTCTGAAGATAATCTGTTATATTAATTTTAGGAGCTTTGTCTCCCACTTTCAATTTTAACTGACTAAAGGCCTGACCGGACAATAATAAGACGAAGAACAACAATAACGTATTTTTCATATTTGATTTTTATTTCTAAAATTAAATAAAAATCAAATTCAAAAAATAAGGCTATAGAGGCTAAAAAAACGAAAGAGCTTGCAAGCCTTTAAAATTGAATGCTAACGTTGGAATAAAATTTTACTTGATGTGTTTTTGTATAAAAAATCATTCTCGAATCATTTCAATATGCGGAATATCATCTTCTAAATACATTTCGCTGGTTTGAACAAAACCGTGGCTTTCGTAAAATTTCTTTAGATACAATTGCGCGCCAATAGTTATTTTGTCTTTTCCAAAATTAGATTTAATTCCCGCAATCGCTTCCTGCATTAATTCATGCCCCCATTTTTTATCTCTGTAATTTGCATCTACAGTAACTCTTCCGATTGAAGCATTATCAAAACTAATTCCGGCATCAAATAAACGAGAATAAGCTACGATTTTACCCTCAAATTCTCCAATTAGGTGCAATGCTTTCTTGTCTTTACCATCTAGATCCAAATAAACGCAATTTTGCTCTACGACAAAGATCTCACTTCGCAATCTGAGCAAATCATATAACTCATGAACAGTTAATGCCTCAAAAGGCTTTATTTTCCATTTTAAATCCATTCTGTGTTTGTTTTTTGCCACGAAGGCTCAAAGACGCGAAGTTATATTATTTTTTTAGCTACGCTAAAGTTTCTTATAAAAATCACAAAAGCACAAAGTTCTATCTAATAGAAAAACTTTGCGCCTTTGTTGCTTTGTCACTTTATATCTCAAAAAAAAACTATTTTTTCTTCATTACAATTTCCATACTTTTATATTCAGATCCGTTTTTCATATCGAACATTTCCATTTTTCTGGTTTTCGGATCAACGATTGTATAAATTTCTCGATATGGTGTTTTCTCGCCGTTAACAGGATTAACCATTTCGCCTTTAAATTCCATACTCTTAGCTGCTTGATTGTATTTTCCCATGCCAACCATCATTCCTGTTCCCATATTATCGATAAAAGTGCTGGTATATTCTTCACTTGCGTTATTGTACGCTAGTGTAGCTTTTCCTTCAAAAGGCTGTCCCATCATAGTTCCTTTATAAACAGCTTCCTGATAACGTCCTCCTAAAATCATTTTGATTTCTGCTACTGAGGTCGATTTTTGTGGTTTACCATTTGGTTCAGTCCAGAATGTCATATCGCAGTTCCAACTTCCAACTTCATCGGCCATTAATTTATGTGCTTCACTTGGAGTTGCATAAGCAATCCAAGCTTTCATTTGGGCAGCAGAATCTAATGGCTCTTCAATAAGTGGTTCTTCTGTTTTTACGGCCAGAGAGTCTTTTGCAGTATCCGTTTCTGTTTTTACTTCTTTTTTACATGAAACTAAACATAAGGTTATTATTGCTAAGATTGCGGTTAATTTTTTCATAACTATTTGTTTTAATGTTTGTTACGAATAAAATTACAAAAAAAAATCGTGGTTTCGAATTTCTGTTTCTAAGTTGATGTGCCTTATCTATTTTATCGTGAAGTTCTTAGAGAAATGCGCAGATTTTTTTATCACGCCACTCTATTAACTTGAAACCTAAAGTAAAAACCTTTATCGTTTATCGATTCTAACTGTTTTTATAATTGCCTCCAGATCTAGCATTAGATCACGTTCTTGATGTGATGGCGAATAACAGAATCCTTCGATAACCAAAACACGATTGAAAGTTGGATCTACTATAGCGTAATTGATAAATGGCCCGGTCATGAAATCGTTTTTCAATTCCCAAGTTCCTTTTGTTTCAAAGGCGTCTTTATTGTCTAAGGTTACTTTTGAAAAATACGGTGCGTAAGCTTCGCTGGTAATCATTTGCGTATTGGGTTCGCGTCCTTGAATGTATTTGCCAACCGAATCACGCATTTTGACAATTGCATTTACGACATCTTTTTTCTTCTTAAAGTTGCTAAGCGGAATTTGGTAAATCAGTAAGCTAGTATTACCGCTTATTATTTCTTTTTTAAGCCATATAAAATTCCTTTTGTGCAACATGTATTCATATCCTGTCGGAATCTGAATATTAATATGGAATTTGTTTTTTATAATGGCTTTATTTAATAGTGAAGTGCTATTATCTTCTTGAATCTTTTGAATTTCAGCATCGTGAATAATTTTTATTATTTGAGCTGAGTTTAATTCTATACTGCAAATAATATCATCTACTGATTTTCCGTAAATGCGAAAAGTATTGTGTGGAAGGTTTTTGCTACGAATGATTTCGAATTTATCAGCTGTAGCTTTTTTTACCACAATAATGCTTCGGCTATCGGTAACAAAACCTTCTAGCAATCTCGCAGGATATTGATTAATGGTAAAAAGTGGTTCTTCTTGAGTGAGTCCAAGAACTGGTGAGGCAAATTTATTTCTAATACTATCGCCCACTTCTCCATACCATAACTGGTCGTCTATAATGACCGAAATGGTATTGGTTTTTCCTGAGATTGTTTCTTGTTTTTCAGTTTTGAAACAAGAAGTCAGGAACAACGAAAGTAATAGCAATAAAAAATGGGTTTTATTCATTTTTTTAATTTATGAAATAAAACCCAAATTTAATAAGATTTTTCTATTATCCGTTTATTTTAAGTTTCATTCCCGGTTTAATATCTTCATCTTTAATACCATTCCATTTTTTAATATCTGAAATTGTTACTCCAGGATATTTTTTAGAAATGCTGTATAAAGAATCTCCTTTCTTAACGTAATAATCTTCGCTAACGTTTTTAGAAGGTGCTTTTTTCTTGAATGAATCAACCGAGTTTGATGCAATTGCTGTTGAAGCTGGCTCTTCTATAACTATTGCTGCTTTAGAAATAATAAGTGTTTTTCCTAAACCAATGTTATTTGAAGTTAAATCGTTAAGTTCTTTTAACTCCGCAATAGTCGTACCGAATTTCTTTGCAATGCTACCTAAATTATCTCCAGCTACTACAACATAGTCCATATCGACTGCTGTAGGTTTCGTTTTTTCTTCAGCAGAAGCAATAGCTTCTTCTTTTTTATCTATAACAGCATTTGCTTTAATAGCTGATGGTGAAGGTTCTTCAGATTTAATTTTTAAACTTCTGCCTATTGCAACGGCATTTGTTTTTAAATTATTCCATTTTTTAAGCTCGCTAATGCTTACATTATACTTAGAAGCGATTGCTCCTAAATTGTCTCCTTTTCTAACTTTGTAAAATTCGAAATCTCCACTTTCAACTGCTGTTGCTGGTTTTGCAACCGCTGGTTTTGTTTTTGGAGTATACTTTATAGCTAATCTTGAATTAGTTGATTTCATTTCAGAATCATACTTCACATAAGCATAAATCTGATCTTCGTTTGAAACAAAAGTTGCTACTTTATCTTTTGGAAGACGAATAAAATGCTGTTCTCCTTGGTAAAACGGAACAACTCCCATTTTATAAGATGGATTTAAAAGCTGAATTTGTGATTGTGGCATGTCTAATAAATCTGCAATCTGTTTGAAAGACATTTGATTTTTGACTGCTATAGTATCTGTTTCGAAGTTCTTAACTACGGCTCTTTCTGGATTAATTCCGTGTTCTTTGTGGTATTCAAAAAGGTACATTGTTGCTAAGAAAGCTGGAACGTAACCTTGAGTTTCTTTTGGAAGATAATTACGAATGTCCCAGTATTTTGTTTTTCCGCCAGAACGACGAATTGCTTTAGTAACATTTCCTGGACCTGAATTATAAGAAGCTAAAACCAGTTCCCAGTCTCCAAAAATATTAAACATTTTGGTCATGTATTCTGAAGCTGCTGCTGTAGCTTTAAGAGGATCGCTTCTTTCGTCGATATAAGAATCAATTTTTAAAGCGTATTGTTTTCCGGTTCCGTACATAAACTGCCAAAGTCCCGTGGCGCCCATTTTAGAAACTGCTTTAGGATTTAAAGCAGATTCTACAACGGCTAAATATTTTATTTCCAGAGGAACGTTTTGTTTTGCAAAAGCATCCTCAAACATTGGGAAATAATATTCTGATAAAGCCATTAATCGAGAAAACGATTTTTTACGGTTCTTAAGAAATGACTTTATTATATTTTCTAAACCTTGATTGTATTGAATTTCAAAAGGTGATTTCTGATTCATCGCCGCCAAACGCTGTTTTAGCAATTCGGTTGGAAGTTCTTCATCAACAGTAACATCTTTGTTAATGGTTTGAATGTCTTTGGTTAGATCATCATAAATATCTAGACTTACTAATTCGTTCATCCAAAGACTGTCTACTTTTGTAGCAAGATTGTCTTTTTTGAAAGAACTTTTAATTGAATCTAAATATGAAAGTTTAACCTCTGGCTTCAATTCTACATCTGTCTTTGCCGTTTCTTGAGCACAGACAGCTAACGAGAAGAAAGCCGAAACCACTAATGATAATTTTTTTACAATCATATAACATTATTTTAAAATTCTGTAATTCAAACAATTACAAGAGTTGTATTTTTGCAAATCTAAGCCCTTTATCGAAGAAAAGTGTTTAAAAAAATGTTAATTGTGATTTTTTAGTCTAAAATCGCAGCGATTCCAGGTAAAATTCTTCCTTCTAACATTTCAAGCATTGCCCCGCCACCAGTAGAGACGTAGCTCATTTTATCTTCAAATCCGAACTGTTTTACTGCTGCAACAGAATCTCCACCACCAACTAATGAAAATGCTCCATTTTGAGTAGCTTCTGCGATATAATCTCCTAATGCGATTGTTCCTTTAGAGAACGTTTCCATTTCAAAAACTCCTAATGGACCATTCCAAAGAATTGTTTTCGACTCTAAAATTACTTTTTTGAAGTTTTCTAGAGATTTTGGACCTGCATCTAAACCTTGCCATCCATCAGGAATTGCAGTTACGTCTACAACCTGAGTATTTGCATTGTTTGAGAAATCGTCTGCAGCAATAACATCAACAGGAATATGTACCTGAACTCCTTTTTCTTTTGCTAATCTTAAAATTTCAAGAGCTAAATCTAATTTATCATCTTCGCAGATAGACTCACCAATTTTTCCGCCTTGAGCTTTAATGAAAGTAAAAGTCATACCTCCACCAATAATCATGTGATCTACTTTATCTAAGATGTTTTCGATAACGGTGATTTTAGAAGAAACTTTAGAACCTCCTAGAACAGCAGTTACAGGTTTTTCACTGTTTTTAAGAACTTTATTTAAACTGTCAATTTCTTTTGCCAATAATGTTCCGAAACATTTATCGTTTGGAAAAAACTGTGCAATAATTGTAGTCGATGCGTGTGCTCTGTGAGCAGTACCAAATGCATCGTTTACATAAATATCTCCAAGAGAAGCTAATTCTTTAGCGAAAGCTACATCTCCTGCCTCTTCTTCTGCGTGGAAACGTAAGTTTTCTAATAAAAGAACTTCGCCTGGTTTTAAATCTTTTGCTGCAGTTTGAGCTGGTTCTCCAACGCAGTTTTCAGCAAATTTTACTTGAACTCCTAAAATATCAGAAGCCGTTTTTAAAATATGTTTTAGAGAGTATTTCTCTTCTGCTCCTTTTGGTCTTCCAAGGTGCGACATTAAAATCACACTTCCACCTTGTGCTAAAATAGCATCAATTGTTGGTTTTGCCGCTTCGATACGTGTTGTATCTGTTACATTAAAATTCTCATCCAATGGCACGTTGAAGTCAACACGGATAATTGCTTTTTTATTTTTAAAATCGAAATCGCTTAAAGTTTTCATCTGCTAATTTTTTTAATTTTTTGAAAGAATAACAAATATAGAACTTTTAGCGTAGTCTAAATTTCAAAAAAGCAAAAATAATCCATTAATAAAAACGAAAACGTTGTAAATTATGAAAATAAACAAAATTATTCTCAAAGATGATAAAAATTACTTGTTTAATCGTGAACTGGACTCTGTGTACAAGGACAGTTACTGATTGATTGCAAGAAATCGAATCCGATGGTGATTGAATGTGTTCCTGAGTTATATGCTCCAAGACCATTAAACATTATCTGGTAAGAATATGCAAAATAGAATTTAGATTTCATAAAACCAGCCATTGGTCCCATAGATAAAGGTTTTGGAAACTGGTCGTTTAAGAAACGGTAAGAAACTCCGATCCAATAGTAATCTTCGTAACGATTGTAACGTCTGTATTTGAAGTTAAAATCGGTTGTAGAACGTTGGTCACTTGCAAAATATTGAAAGAAAACTGATGGTTCATATTCGATACGTCTGTTTTCTCCATCTCTGAAAGTAAATCCAGAATAAATCTGATAGTTAGAAAGCAAATCAGGTTCTACTCCTCTATACTTATCTGTATTTTTCTTTAAAACGTTATTGGCGTTAAAACTAAAATAAAATCCTTTGTTACGGTACAATGCACTAATGTCAAAGTTGTTATTTGAATTGTAACGATTGTCTGTAATTGAAGGGTCTAATGCCACAGGAACGCCATTTACGTCTCCTGTAAAATTACCCGTATCGATTCGGAAACTATTAAAGTTATATGATATACCAAATGAAAGATACTGTTCTGAACGATAATCTAAAATCAAGTGGTGGGCAAACGAAACTTTTGCTCCTGTTTGTCTTGTATTACCATTGCTGTCATTATACAATGATATACCAACTCCAGAACGATCTAGAACACGAAAATCTGCATACAATGATTGGTTATCTGGTGCATCTTTAATTCCGACCCACTGAGTTAAACCGTTGGCTCTAATACGGAGATTATCTCCAATACCAGCATAAGCAGGAGAAAGAATAAAAGGGTTATCAGCTAAATACTGCGTAAACACTGGTAGGTTTAACTCTTGGCTGTAACTTGTTGTTACAGCCATGAGTACTAAGGATAAAATAAACTTTTTCATTGTAATAATATTTTTAGATAACATCATTGGGGCTATAATTTTGTTATCTGTATAAAGTGAAATGTCCAACAAACTCTCTAGGATCTTTCGGATCGTTTAGTTTAAGAACGTACCAGTAATCTCCTGTTGGCAATTCATTTCCATGGTATCTACCATCCCATTTACCATTTACACGGTATTTGGCAACAACTCTACCATATCTGTCATAAATATCGAACGTTAATTCTTTGTACGCTAATGCACCACAATCTGGACCAATAGTATCATTTTGTCCGTCACCGTTTGGAGTAAAGTAGTTTGGCATACAGAAATCATAGAATGTTCCATGAACTGTTATTGTAGCCTCACAACCATTTTTATCTCTCACGATCACTACATAATCACCTGTTTTATAGATTCTATAACTGTTAGATGATGTAAATGACTCTCCATTGAAACTGTACTCGTAAGGAGCAACTCCACCTGTAGCTTGAACCACAATTGTGTTGATGTCTTTACTTTGGTTTGTAATGTCTATTAAGCCAAGTTCTGCAACTGCATTAACAGTAAAGATTGGCGTTGGCACTTCACATCCGTTAGTATGTCTTGCAACGATGAAGTGATCACCAGCAGGAACATTTGTAAAGATGTTACTTGGCTGGAATGTTCCATTGTTATCAAGAGAATAATCTACATCTGTTGGGTCTGTAATAGAAGCATCAATAGTTACTATTACCATGTTTGCCTGTGAGTTGTTTACACAGTCATACGTTACCTCAGCAACCGGATTAAGCGTTACTGGCAATGGTACACTAACTTCTACTTCTTGAGGACAGTTTCCGCCGTCTTTCACAAATACTGTATAAACACCTCCCGCAAGATTTTCAAACGTATGTTGTGTTCCTGTAACCGGTTGGTAAGTACCATTAATATCATTTAAACTAACTAAATAAGGAGGTGTACCACCCGCAATGTCAATTGTAAATGCTCCATTAAGTTCTCCAGCACATTCTTCTGGCATTGTCATTCCAGGTGTTTCAACAACTGAAAGTGGTGCTGTAGGTTGTTTAACCTCAACTACTTCAGTATCATAACATCCATGTTCATCCATTGCTATAACTGTATAGAAACCAGCTTTCAATTTCTCAAAAATGTTACTGTCAAAGTATTGATCGTTTCTTGGTGAAATAGAGTATTTATAACTTCCTGTTCCACCTTTACCGATTACTTCAATTGTTCCATCATTTCCACCAAAACATTTCACTGCTGTTGGAATAAATTCAGCTGAGAATACTTCTTTTGGCTGATCGATATTGACATCTTCTGGTAAAGTTTCGCAATCACCACTCTTCACAATTACTTTATAATCACCAGCTATAAGCTTATCAAATCTACCATTTGACTGTGGTCCTTTTAGTATGTTTCCGGCACCGTCTAGTAAAGTATATTGATAGTTTCCTAATCCGCCTGAAGCATTTGCCACAATTACACCACTTGGATCTTCACGACATAATACTACAGCATTAGATATATCCAAATTAGCTTTCAATGGCTCAAGCGGGTCAATTGTAATTTCGTTAGAAACAAAATCAACACATCCGTTTGCATCTTTCACATAGTACTTGTATGCACCTGGAGCAACATCAAACGAAACAGAACTTGTAAAAGGAACTGTTGAGTATGTTACATCATCACTACTATAAGTGTAAGGAGGCGTACCACCAGTAGCACTTAAAGTAAGTTGAGTCTGTGTAAGACAAGTCATTTTTCTAGTTTCAGCCAAACTTGGTTTAACTTCAGTAGGCTCATTAATTGTTATTGGAGCTGACTCGCCAACACAATTGAATCCGTCAGTAACAGTTATCGTATAAGTTCCTGCTCCTAAACCAGCAAATGAAGGTGTAGTTTGAGGTCCTGAAGATCTTACAGGAGTAACTGAAGTAGTATTTAAAGTATATAAATAATTACTACCCTGTCCGCCTGTAACCGAAGTCGCAGTAATAGTCGCGCTCATATCTCCATTACATAATAATAATGTTTTGTCTGCCGAAGCTGTAACCACAATTGGAGTTGGAACTACTAAAGTAACTTGATCAGTATCAATACAACCACCAGCATCTTTAACAGAAACTGTATACAATCCTGCTTTTAATCCTGTGAATACGTTTTGAGCAGAAAAATCTACTGTTACTGGACCATCTAATTTATATAGATAATCACCTGGCCATCCACCTTGAGCGCTTATACGAATTTCTCCATCATCATTACCTGTTACACAAGTAATGTCTTTTTTAGACGCTAGAATTTCTAATTCTGTAGCTGGACCCTCAATGTTAAATTCAGTTTGAACATCACAGAAAGGAGAATCTATTAATGTTGCAACAACAGTATACTTACCTCTTTTCAGATTCGAAAGTTTTAATTCTGTTGTTGTAGTTGATCCTCTTAGAATCGTTCCAGATTCATGTGTAATCACATAATCAAATCTACCAGCATCATCTTTTGGAGTTGTAATATTATCGACTAATGTCAATGTAATTGCTCCATCTTCATCACTATAGCAAGTAAGGTTTTTAATTTCAGAAGCTACAAATTTGAATGTGTTTGGTTCGTTAACAATATAGATTTTTTCAACACTACATCCTGTTACCGGATTAGTCACAACAATTTTATAATTACCTACTTTCAAATCATTCCATGATCCATTTACACTTGGTGTAAGAGGATATGTATTACCATCTATTCCAACAATAGTATAATCTAAAGCTGGCAATGTTCCTGTTGTAGCGATCGCAGTTACTTGAATAGCTTCATCGTTTTTACAAGTAATTTGCGTAGCAACAATTTTTAGATCAGCAATTCCAATGTAAGGATCGATTGTTACTGTAGCGTAAGTACCCTGACATCCTTTAGAATCAAATACATTCACGATATAGTCACCACCTAAATAATCAGATTCGGTATATGTGTTTCTATCATCATTTTGTACCTGAACTCCATCTCTCATGAATTGATATCTGATATAAGTGTTAGAACCACCTGTTACAGAACCTGGCGCTACTGTAATTGTAGCGTTACCAGCATTGTTTGTTCCTGCAGAACATAGGTATTGTGTTACTATAGGTTTAGCAACAACCACTGACTGTGGCTGACCAACTGTAGCTGGTGCTGTTGCAAAACATCCTCTTCCAGAAGTTACCGTTACAACGTAATTACCAAATGGTAAGTCGTTGAAAATTGGGCTATCCTGAGGTAATCTGTTTTCTGGTCCAGCAAGACTGTACATGTAAACAGGGTTATCATTTGATGTTGCAATTGTTACTGAGATGCTACCATTAGCATAACCATTACAAGATGTAGGAGTCGCTGTTGCAACAATTCCTGTAACATCTGTTGGCATTTCTATTGTTTCTTCAATCTCTACCTCACAATTTGTATTAACATCTCTTACTCTAAAAGTATATTTTATTCCAGGAGCTAATCCTATAAATACCGGACTTGTACTTGTATTTGTCCAATTATCTCTTGTGTAAACATAACTTGGAGTTGGCACTTTTCCGCCAGAAGCGAATAAAGTAATTGTACCATCGGCAGCTTTACAAGTAGGCACTTTTGTAACCTTCGCACTTAACGCAAGAGGTTCATAAATTGTAACAGGAGCCAAAGCTGTTGTTGTACACTTATTAGCATCTCTTACAGTTACTGTATAATTTCCTGGAGCAGTAACTGTAAAGAAACTAGCGCCTTGGAATTGTACTCCGTCTAAACTATATTCTAGAGTACCAACACCATTTGCAGTAACGTCGATTCTGTATCCTGCAGCATTATAACATTGACTCGCAACCGCAACATTTGTAATTGCAGGTTTTGGATCTAATGAAATATTTACTGTTTTAAACTTAGGACAACCATTACCATCTTTTACATAAACATCATACGAATCAAACAACGGTGCAATTTTAGTTGTTGCAAATGTTTTAGTGTTTGAAGATGAATATTGACCCGCTGTTGGAACTGTTCCTGCTGGTACGAAAGCAAATGTAAATCCTGATCCAGGAGTTCCGCCTACAATTGTAGAAGCATCAGCAGTAATAACTGCTCCAGTTGTCCAACAATTTTGGTTTTTAACCGTAACAACCATAGTCGTTAGATCTAGTACTGGCGGTTCAGTGATGTTTACATCAGCAGATGTAATATCACAGAATGGATAAGCTGTCTCAGTAATTACTACTGTATACTTAGCTCCCGCAGAAAGTCCGAAAGGAATTGTAAACGGATTTGCTGTTGCAGTAGTTCCAGATCCTGAAGCACCTGTAACCGCTACTCCATTGTTGTACACCTGATAGGTGTATGGACCGCTGTAATCTACAATATTAAATGTGATTTTACCATCGCTTAAACCATTACAAGAAACTGACGAAGAAGCATTTGCAATAACTTTAGCAGTATTGAATACTGGCACTTCGTAAGGCTCAGTAGTAATATAACAGAATGTTGTCAAATCAGTTATTTTAAACTGATAGAAATGACCAACAGTTGGAGCTAGATAACTAAATGTATTTCCAGTCACAGCATATGGACCACCGCTTAATAAAACACCATCCTGATATACTTCGTATTGGAAGTTTGCCGGACTAGCTCCGCCATTGATTACAACATCAATAACTTCACCAGCATTATTACAAGCTGCTCTTCTTCCTTGTGTAACTGTAGGTTTTTTCAATATTGGGAATGGATCCACTTTAATTTCAACCTCAGCAATACATCCATTTTTATCTCTAACATAATATGTTAGGGTTTGAACATTTTGGTTATCAACTACCGTAAATGTATTGCTTGTTTCCCATTTTGTTTTGTTATTACTATAAGTATAATCTCCTACTAAACCTGTACCTGTACCAAATTTACCAGTAACAGTAACAATCGTCTCGTTAATACTTGTTCCTGTACAAGTAAACTTTGTAGCCGAAGCTTCTGCCACTACTGCAATTGGAGGGTTAATATCAACGGTTGTTGGAGCATCACACAATCTGTCAGATGTAACATTTACAGCATAAGTACCAGCACTTAATCCTGTAAACAACGGATTGTTTACTTGTGTTAATACTAAACCAACTGTAGGTGACGTACGCTGAACAGTGTATGTATACGGTGGGTTATCGTTACTTGTTGGTAAAGTAAACAAGATAGAACCATTATCGACATTTCCTTGAGTTCCTGAACAATATGGAGATGTTGGTGTTGCATTAAATGTAACTGCAGTTGGCGCTACCATATTCACTGTACTAACCGGAGTTGGACAGTTATGAGCATCATACACTACAAAATCGTATGTACTTGTAAGAGGAGAAACAACTGTATAATCAGAATATGTTCCGTTTACAAATGCAATTGGAGCAGAAGCCGCACCACCATTGATGGCTACAGTATAGCTATAAGGCGCATATCCACCAGATGCTTTTACTCTAATAGTACCTTCAACTGTACCCGTACAGAAAATATCTTTTGTTTTTTCTGCTGAAGAATAAAGCTGTCCTTCAATTGTAGTAATCGAAGTAGTACCAGTACATCCAAATTTATCTCTAACTGTAAATGTATAATCTCCAGGAGTTAAATCAGTAAATGTATTATTATTAATTTGCCATGTCTGACCACCATTAATACTATAATCATAAGTATCTGTTGGCAATGCAAAAGGCGATGTAGATGAAGCAATTACTACAATAGTTGCTTTATCAGCATTTGTATAACAATAATCTGTTGTAGGGTCGATACTTGCTGTTGGAGGAACCGGTGTACTTAAATTAAATGAATCAGTCACCTCACAACCATTAGCATCTTTTACAGAAACTTTATAAGATCCTGCAGGTCCTACTTGATTAAGATTATCAAACTTACCATTTTTGTTTGTTACCACTGTTAAGTCTGGCTGCGTCAAAGTATAGGTATAATCACCCCAACCATCTTTAGCATTTATTACTACAGCTCCCAAAGTAGTACATCCTAATGGTGTAACAACTAACGGATCTAAAGCTAAAGCCGCAGTTGGCTCTTTAATAATTACCACGTTCGAAACAGAAGGACATTTTGGATGACCTGTTTCTTGAATATGTACGGTGTAATTATTTCCTGCTACTAATCCGAAAGGAATTACAAACGGATTTGAAGTTGCAGTATCGTGAGAACCGCTTGCCCCAACTACTGCAGTTAGGCCATCAAAAATTTGATAATCATATTTACCTGAATAACCAGCGATATTGATTTGAATTGTTCCATTATTTTCTGATATACATTTTACATCAGAAGCAGTAGTAGCAGTTACGCTAATAAGATCGAATAAAGGAACCTCATAAATGTTAGTTAAAATCTCACAACCTGTTTCATTATCAATAATTTTAAACTGGTACTTACTACCCGCTGTTGTAGCATTATAAGTATATGGTGTTCCAGCAGAATTTGTAAGAGTTGTATAACTAGCTCCGTCAATTGAAACTTGATATGTGAAATCAGCTGGAGTGGATCCTCCAACTACATCAATTTGAATTACCTCTCTACCATTTTGACAATCGATTTGAGATCCCGTTGCAGCATCTCTTTTAGCTGTAGCTGAAATTAATTTTGGCAATGGATCTAATGGTGTAACTAAACCACTTGTCTCATAAATACATCCATTAGCATCTTTCACCCAATAATGAGGGTCTTGAACACTTCCTGTATCAGATAATTCAAATGTGTAATTATCGTCAGCTGGTGTGCTATTACTTGTAAAATAATTAGTACCGTCTTTACTGAAAGTAAATGTTCCAGTTCCTGTACCACCTGCAGCCGATACAACAACTGTAGTTGTAGTAGGGTCAACTGCACAACTAAATGGTGTTGCAGTAGCAGTTGCATAAACCGCACTTGGAGCCGGTACATTAGCAGGCACCTCAAATTCACAGCCTCTAGAAGAAATAACTTTAACTGTATAATCTCCTGCAATTAAACCTGTAAAATAATTATTATTATCCTGTGTAATCGCAGGTCCTGCAGGTAAAACAGGTGTCAGGATAAATTTATAATCCGGATTGTCATTAACAGCTCTTAAGTTAACCGTAAGAGTTCCGTTATTGTTTGTTCCTTGTGTTCCGTTACAATCAACAGCAGTTGTTGTAATATCTCCTGGAACTAAATCTACAAGAGTTGGTACAAGTAAATCAACAATAACTGATTTAGAACAATTTGTGTTTAAATCTCTTACTGTTACAGTATAATTACCCGCTGCCTGACCTACAAATTTTGGATTGTTAATTTGCACAACATCTACAGTAGCTACGTTATTATTTTTTAAAGTGTATTCAAAATTATTTGGTGCAAATCCGCCAGTTACAACAGCAGTAATTGTACCGTCAGCATCTCTACATGTAGGGTCTATAGTAAATTTAGCTTTGATGTCTAAAGGTACAGCAATAGGGTTTAATGTTACTTTATTACCACAACCATTAAAATCTCTAACTTCTACAGTATGATTTCCTGAATGAAGATTAGATATAGAAAATGTTGTTGAAGGCATAGGAACAAAATCAAAACCATCTAAACTATACGTATATGGAGCAATACCGAATGTTGTCATATCAACATCGATTACAAAAGAGTCTTCCTCAGCACAAACACTGTTTACAACAGCTGTTATTACTGGAGTTGGATCTAATTTCACTTCAACAAACTCTACCTGAATACAGCCATTTGCATCTTTTACATAAACTAAATAGTGACCCCATTCTTTATTAAAAGTACTTCCTGTATGAAGAGCTGGGTCGAAAGAAGCAGAAAGCGCAGCATCTGTCACTGGTTTATCTGAACCGTCAATTACACCAGCTACACCTGTATCTGGGAAAATTTGATATAAATAAGGCGCTGGAACTGTAATAGTTTTTGTAGGGTCTGATGGATCAACGACTACTTTAGTAACCGTTCCTCCTTGTCCAAAAGCTTCAATTATACCTTGATCAGTTCCACAATTATCATTTTTAGGAGAACTAACCTTTAATGTTAAAGGAACAACTGATTCACTTATTGTAAAAGTTTTAGACGTATTCATACAAACTACAGTTGAAGTATTATCCAATTCTGTAAATAAGATATAATATGTCCCTGGAACCAGTGGTCCTACATTTGTTGCCGAATTAGTCGGCAATGTCACTGTACCCCCAACTGCCGGAGTAACTAGTGTATTACTTTGCGAATTGTAAACTTCGTATTTAACTGTTTCTGTTGTTGGTTTTGTACCAGTGAACGTGAATGAAACATTTCCATTGCCAGCTCCCTGACATGTTACATTAGCTGGTGTTACAGCAATATTTAAATTAGAAGAAGTCAATGTTGGAGCTTCTGCTTGTTTAAAGAAATAACAGTCTGTTGTTACGTCATAAACGATGAACGAATAAGTAACCCCTGGCAATAAACCGTTAAAAGTCGATTGTGTATATTCAGGATCCGCAGGATTCGTTGAATCTGAATCTTGGTATGATCCTGTATTATCAGCATATTTATATGGTGGTGTAGAAGCTGAATTGATTGGATAAAGAGCAAAATGATAAGGCCCTCCAATAATCGGCGTATTTACAGTCACAACAAGACTTGCTGTTGTACATGACGCTGTTCCTGCTTTAACCTCAATTTTTAAATCTTCTGGTTTTGACGCCATCGAGATTGTTTTGGTAACTGAACAGCCGTTTTTATCAGAAACCGTTAATTGATAAATACCAAAATTTAAAATATTAAAAGTATAATCACCTCTAACATCTGAAATTGCATGTGGAGCAACTTGCGTTGGCTCATTAACATTATTTGTTAAAGTATAAGTAAATGGCCCTAGAGGAGCAATATCACTTGAACCTCCTGTAAAATTGTGAACCGTAATAGATCCATAAGATATTCCGCTACCGCTAGTATCACAAGTCATAGGTTTAACATCAATATCAAATTCAATTTTAGCAGGTTGTTTAATATCTGTAGTTTTCTCAAGATAACAACCTTTATCATCTGTTACTCTTACAGTATAATCACCAGCTGGAAGACCAGTAGTTTGTGCACCATAAGAGGTAGAAGTTGTTGTATTGTAAACAGAGATTGTATAAGGAGATACTCCTTTTGTCTTGTCAATTGTTACTGTAATAGAACCCGTTGCATCTCCGTTACATAAAATAGTTGAATTAGGAGTTAATGTAAAATCAGGATCTGTTCTTGGTCCTACAACAACTGTAGATGTAAGACTACATTTAGCATCTGACGCATCTGTTAACGTAAATATATAAGTTGTATTTCCAACTTGCGGAGGATCTACAGGATCTGTATAAGTAAAAGTTGTACCAGTTACTGGTATAACAGTTGGATCTACTACTCCATTTTTAGTTACAGTATAAGAATAATTAAGTTTTCCACCAGAAACAATACCTTTTATCTCAGTATTCTGAGTAAGACAGTTTGCTGATTTGCTTAAAGTAGCATTGAATTTCAATTCAGATTCAATATCTATTGCTGACAATGGTAAAATACAACCCGTTGCCATATCTTTTACTTTAACATTATACTTTCCTGGCTCCAAATTAGGGAAAGTACCACTACTTTGATAAACACCATCATTGATATTGTACATGTAAGTAGGAGACGGAACTGTAGGTGTAACTACAATTGTCGCTTTATCAACTGAATCATAACATAAATCTGAAGCTGTCAAATCGATACTCGCGCTTGGCAATACTTTTGCATCAACAGTAAATGTATCTGTAACAGTACATCCGTTTCCATTTAAATCTGTAACAGAAATACCATAAGTACCAGACTGAGTTATATTGGCAAAAGTTGAACTTGGCTGAGGACCAACTAAAGTTCCGTCAGGTTGAGTTAATGTATATCTATTGTTACCCCAACCGCCAGTTGTATTAATAACTACTTTACCATTGTTTGGCGAACAAGTGATAGGAGTAATTGTTGGCGCTAGAAGAGCCAATGGATCTTTCGGCTCTTTAACTTCAAGAACCTTTGTTGCTGAACAAGTAGTTGCTGAATTTGTAACTTTAAATGTATAAGTATCTGCAGGTAATCCTACATAATCAATAACGTTTCCTACTTTCGTAGATTGGCTAATTGCCACAAGTGCATTTACGCTGTTTCTTAGTTCATAAGTATATGTAGTACCTACATTACCAGAAACTGTAAAACTAAGTTTACCATCTGATGCACCTTTACAAACTACATTTGAAATTACTGAACCGTTGGCAATAGGCAATTCAACTTTTTCAATTTTATAATCGCCAGTCGTTGTACATTTATTAGCATCTGTAACTTTAAAAGAGTAGTTACCCGGAGCTAAATCTTTAAATACATAAGACTGAGCCGTTACACCTGTTGCAACAGCAACTGCCGGAGCTGGAACTGCATCTGTAGATGTAATTTCAACTCTAAATGGTCCTACACCTCCTGAATAAGATACTGTTAAATCTGTATCTAATTGTGTAGCCATACAAGAAATAACATTGGCTTGTGAAAAAGCCATATTTGATGGCGGATTTAATGTATTAACCACAGGCGAAACCGGAACTCTATAAGGGCAATTATTTGCATCGAATACATCTACTGTAACTGCACCAGGAGTGCTAGTCGTGTAGGTATTTGATGTTCCTGCCGGTAAAACTCCGTTGAAACTATATCTGTATTTATCTGTTCCACTATATGGTGTTCCTGGCAATAATACCGTAACTGTAATAGTAGCAGCTTGTGTAGCGTTTGATGTTCCACAACTTAATGCTGTAGTAAGATCAGCTTTAGCTGTTAATTGTGGCGGGTTTGAAACAGTCGTTTTTGCTGTTACAAACTGACATTTTTTAGAATCCGTAACTCTAAACCAGTAATCTCCAGCCGTAGCATTAGAATATGTTTTACTAGTCATGGTAGTAAATGGTCCTGTAGCAGAAACTGTTGAAACTTCGTAAGTGTATGGTGCTAATCCTGAACTAGCGTTTACAATAATAGAACCATCATTTCCATTGTAACAAGTAGGATTTGTTGGTGTAGCTGTAGCTGTTGGAGATACTCTCGCAGCGATATTTTGCGTTACAGTAGTTCTACATCCTTTACTGTCAAAAATTTCAAATTCATAAGTTGCAGCCGCAGCACCTGTAGTTGTTTGGTACGTAAATGTAGTCGCACCAGCACCTACTGGAATATTAGAACCACTAAATCCACTGCCATTTGTACTTACTCTATAGCTATAATCTGGATAACCATCTTTTATAGAAACTTCAATAATTGCATTTGGATTTGTAGCATCACAAGTTAAATCTTTTACTAAAGGATTTAATTTCGCTGATATTGGTGCATTAATTGTTGGTACAGTCAAATCAGTATAACATCCTGTAGAAGTATCAGTAACTCTAATTTTATGAGTAATTCCTGGAGTTACTCCTGTGAAAGTACCGTTATTTTGAACAGCACCATTATCTAGAACATACGTATAATTAGGAGCACTGTTAGGCGATACTACAATTTTTGCCCCACTACCTGTAACACAGAAATCTGAGTTTGTAAGATCAATGCTTGCAGTTGGATTAACCTTGTCATTAATAGTAAAAGTTCCTGTTACAGTACAACCATTTAAATCTTTTACAGAAACAGAATAAGCACCTGCATTTAAATTAGAAAATACATTTGTCGTTGTTTGAACAATCGCTGATCCTGCTGGAGATGTAGGTGTAACTGTATATTCATAAGTTCCCCAACCTCCAACTACATTAATTGTTGCTTTTCCTTTATTATCACAAGTTACGTGTACTAATGTTGATGGATTTAATACCAATGCAGCAGGTGGTGCCGCAATTGTAACCGATTGAGATTGTGGACAATTTGTAACTGTATTTGTTACTACAATTGTATGAAGTCCTGTGCTTAAATTTGGTACAGAAATCTCAAATGAACTTCCTATTGCAGGAGATGTTCCTGTAATTGCAGTCGCTGAACCATCAACTTTATAACTGTAAGCTGTCCCATTACCTAATCCTGTAACAGTAAATATTGCAGAACCATCAGTTGCAGTAGAACAGCTAATATTACTCTGAGATTTTAAAGCTACTGCAAATACTGGTAATGATGGTACATCAAGTATTTTTTCATACACACAGAAATTAGCATCTCTAACTTCAAAAGTATATGTTTTACCTGCTGCCAATCCAGTAAAAGTATTACTAGTTTGGTAAGTAGAAGTACCCGGAGGTACAGGAAGTTTGATTCTATATTCTAAACCTGTTGTAGGTACAGCAACTCCTGCAGCATTAACAACATTTGTAATCGTTACATCTGTTGTATTGCTTGGACATTTTACTGCCGTTGGCGTAAGTGTCATTCCTTTTGGAGGATTCAACGCTTTAATCGTTCCTGCAGTTTTCGTAATAGGGCAAGATTTACTGTCAGTAGCTGTTACTTCATAATCTCCTTCAATAGTTAAATTATTAAATACACCAGTAGTATTAGTTTCTATAGTAGCGCCAGTAGTTGTATTTTTTAATACATAAGTAAAGCCACCGTTTCCGTTACCTGCGCTTGCTGTAATAGTAGCCGCATTAGTGGTACAATTATAAGGCGTTGTAATAGAAGCTGTAAGTGTAACAGCAGCTGGTTGAATTACATAGAATGTATATTGTTGTTGACATCCTAAGGCATCTTCAACAATATAAGTATATTTAGTACCGGCACCAACAGAACCTGCTAATGAACCGTAACGAACAGGTGATGTTGTTACTGTTGTAAAAGCTCCTGTACCATTAAATTGGATCTTAAATGGTGCAACACCATTTTGTGGTGTAATATCAATATAACCATCTGCTTTTCCAAAACATGTAACTGGATTTACAGCGTGAGTAGCCGTAACCGGAACTTTAGCAAGCACTTCTTTTTCTACAGTAATAGGACAACCGTTTTTGTCTTTAATAGCAAATACATAAGTCGCAGCTGTTGTAGCAGAATAAGAGAATGTTGGACCAGCAGTAGTACCATTATTTACTAGTACCGCACCTGTTCCTTTATTTGTAACAGTATAAGTATAAGGTGATGTTCCGCCATCTATAGTAACATCTATAGTAGCATTTGCAGCAGTACCTGTTTTACAAGATAATGGAACACTAATATCAGCTTTCGCTGTGATCGCTTTATTAATAGTTTGACTTGCTGTAATCGCATCACATTTATTAGCATCTAAAATTAAAAACTGGTATGTACCTGTTCCTTTAGCGATATAATCAAAAGTTGGCCCGTTAAAAGTTGAACTTGGATCACTGTATGTTACACCTCCATCAGTACTTACTTGATAAGTGTAAGGCTTAAGACCGCCAGATACACTAACTCTAATAGTAGCATTGCTACCATCAAAACACAATCCTACATTAGAAACTATTGATGCCGTTGGCTTACTTGGTGCACTAATAACCAAGTCTTTATTCATCGCAACGTTACATCCATTTGCATCAGTACCCGAAACAATGTAAGTTCCAGCAGGAACTTCGTCTATTTTCCAAGTCGTAGTTGGGAATGTTTTTATATATGACGAATTTTTATCTTTAAGTGTAACTACATAATCTGGAGTTCCTCCTGAAACAGTTGCTGTTACAGTTGCCCCTTTACACGTTGCAGCCGATGCACTTGCATTTACTACAAATGCAGTTGGCGATGTAATTGTAGTTGGAATATCGAAACTACAAGAAGATGCATTATTTGCAAAACGTACTTTTACATTATATGTTCCTTCACCTTTATCATCAAAGTTAACTGGAGAAGTCGTAGATTTTACCCATGTTGGATTAGTAGCATTTCCATTTAAAGTATAATAGAAACCATTTACAGTATCAAAATTTTTAGCTACAATACTGAAAGTACCATTTTTATCTCCTTTACATTTAAGTCCGTTAATTCCTGTTACTTCTGCAGAAAATCCTTGTCCGCTTGGAACTTTAAGAGTTAAAGTTTTGTCTTGCAAACATGATTTTGGCACCTGACGTACCCAAATATCATCGATTACTAAATCGTTTCCATTGAATACTTCACTTCCTGAACGTATCACAAAAGTTAAATTGGTGTTTGCTCCAGGATTTAGTTTAATACTAATTGGCACCCATTTTTTTCTGTCAGGATGATTTAAACCAGGCGCAATTTCCCCTGTATCATCTCTAGCTACAACATTACCTTTAGAATCAATTAATTCAATTCTAATAATTGGAGCCGCACTATTATATGAAGGCATTAATAAATTTCCTACATAAAAGTCGACAATAACATCCTGATTAGGTATAACATCTGCAATTGGTTTACTGTACAAAATACCATACTTTCCAGCAGCATTACCAACGTTTACTAATAAATATCTACCATCAGGGTCTCCAGTGTTAGCTAAATTATTAGGGTTTGTCGTATGATCTTTGAAATGGAACCAAGCACCACTATTATTGCTATTTGGATCGTCATCTCTCCAGAAGAAACTTGCTACAGAGTAAGCATTATCTTCAACAGATCTACTAGGTGTTCCATCTGGATATTTACATAAATAAGGCGGATTAACTCTTTGATCGTTAAAACAGTAAGCCGCTGCAATACCAGGAGCTGTTGTTGGTGGTCCGCTACCAAAATCCTCTTTTAGTAAATTACTATAAGTTGGAACAGAAACTAAATTGTACTCTACTTTAATTTTATAATCTCCAACAGGAATATCTTTAAAGATATTAGCCGGAGTATTTGTATTTAAAGTATAAATGTAATTAGAAGGGTTTGCCGGATCTGGCTTCCCTAAATAGTAAGAATAGCTATAATTTGGACTTGCATCTGCATTAACCGTTACTGTAGCTGTACCTTCTCCTTTACAATTATAAGTCAAAACAGGATCACTAAATATAGGATCAGCCGGTTTTTCGTCTAAGATAATACCTGACATTGGGAAAATACACCCAGCAGCATCTTTAATATATAATGTAATAGGAGATGAACTTGGATTTATGTAGGCAAAATTATCTGTAATATAATTATTTCCTCCGTCAAAACTATAGCGGTATAAATTTGGTGCAGGAAAAGGCACTCCCCCCTGAGGATTGGTAATTCTAACCATTCCTTGTTTAGTATTCCCTGTCGGCCCACAACCTGATAATTCAGCAACACCTGCCGAAGCAGTCAGTGTAGATGTAGGTCCCGTAATTTTAATAACTTTTTCTGGGTCAGTACAATCTACTCCATTTATTGTATATTTTACTGTAACCTTATAATCTCCTACAGCTAAGCCCGTTGTTGGTAAAGTTGTATATGCGCCACCAGCAACTCCAGCAATACTGTAAGAAACGGTATAACCAGAATCTGCAGGAGAAACTGAAATTGAAATTTCTCCTTCTTTAGTATTGTAACAACTTACATTTTTCGAATTTATAGTAACTGTTGGTTTAGCAATAGGATTTACTGAAAATGTCGGAATTATATATTCACAATCATGACTGTCTACAACTTTTATACTATAGCTACCACCTGGATTTGCTACAGGAATTTTATTCTCAGAAACAAATGGTTGATTATTTATAGAGTAATAGTAAGGTGCTGTACCTCCTTTCGGATTTACTGTAATCTCTCCATCTGAACATGCCGTAAGTGATTTTACGTCATAAGTCGCAGTAAGTGCATCTGGTGCAATTATTTTTACATCGCTTATATTGGTACAACCATCAGATGTTGTTACAGTAAGTGTATAATCTCCTGGAAGTAAATCGAATATAGCTTTATTATTAGAAATTGGCCCAATGGTCTGAACTGTTGCACTACCTTGTTTAATAACAAAAGTGTAATTTGGATTCGAATTATTTGCCGCAACTTCAACAGTACCTTTATTACTTGCACAAAGAGGTTGTGTTATTACTGTCTTAACATCAACATCTAATTTTCTAATAAGAATATTTTTAACTACAAAATCACACGGAAAAGTAGTTACATTAGTTTGTTTAACATGGACAGTATAAGAACCTTCAGTAGCAATTGGGAATATATTACTTGACTGGTATGCTCCTATAGGTCCATTAGGATCCTTGCTGATGGCATACTCATATCCAGCTGGGACACCTTCAACAGTAATACTACCATTACTTGAACAAATAATATCTTTATGCTTTTCTGTTGGAGTTAATGGGTTTTGATAAACATCAAAATAAAAACGATTGAAACAAACTCCACCTTTATAGGTAACTGTCAATCTATATCTTCCTTTTGCATCTGCAGTATAATCAGGTCCTGATCCTACTTGCTCCCATTTACAAAATTCATTCGGATTTCCAGTACTTGTCAATGATTCGTTTGGACAGTTTTTACCTGTTGACACCGTACAGCTGCCTTCAACAAAACGTTCCCATACTATATTGGAAGCATCCGTGATAGTTGTTTTTATTTCTTTTTTATCGTTACCACCACACAAATAAATGTTTGGAAATGGTTGACCAGTATCAGCACAAGTTACAACTTCGCTTGCAAAATCTAACACCGGGTTTTTGCTTGTACTTTTAAAACGAGTTACAACAAAAGATTGAGAAATAGATCTACATGGTGCTTGAGCCAAGTTATACACATAATATGTGCCTTCTTTACTCACAGTAAATGGATTTCCCTCACCAATTTTATTGGTCATTTTGGCATCACTATACCATGTGTACTTATCATATCCTTTTGCAGGAATAAGATCTACAGTATCTGTACATAAGGTTACATTTTCAGTATATTCACAACCGTCTACACCTACTAAAAAGTTTGTGGCTTTTGGCGTTACAGCACATCCATCAGTTGAATTAACACTTCCTTGAGGAGCTGTTTCATCGATTGAAAAGCTGGTATTTTCCTTCCCTTTATAAGTAGCAAAAGCCTGGTTGTCGATACTGTTAGAGCAAGCCTCGCTTAGTGAATGACAATCAGGAACTACTTGAACTTTAAAAGAGATTTTACTTACAGTAGGACTATTCTTTGTTATTAATTTAGGATCTGTTACCTCAAAAACAATTTTTCTTGTAACAGGGTCATAAGGTGTTTTAACTATAATTCCATCTGGCAATGGTAGTAAATCATTTTTTTGATCAAAAATAACGTTTATTGGCAACTGATCAGTAATAACTAATGAAGTTGCATCATCATTACCTTTATTTTGAATCGTAATTTCATAGACCAATTGCTGACCAAGAGTCACATTCTGTCCTCCGATATTCTTCCCGTCTGTGTCTTTTACAATTTTTGTCAGCGCAATTTGAGGGGCGATAACCTCGACGTTAAAAGCATTAAAATAAACACCATAACCATCTCCGCTTGTCGTTAGTTTTAAATTAGCTTTAGTATCACCATTTTTAATAATAGCGTTACTGGCGTTATTCAATTCAATAATACCCGCATCAAAACCAAGCGTATTTGTACTGGCTGGATTTCTGGCTAAATTATTTCCAGAGAGATCATTAATTACACTGCAAAAGAAATTATTTTTTGCACGTTCGTTAGTATAAACCTGTGTACCATTTACAGAATAAGTATCTCCCGATGTATTTTTATCCCCTTCTAAAGCTGCAAAAGCTAATTTTACTTTTACATTTCCAGTTGGAATAGTTTTAAAATTAGAAATAGCATACGTCAAATCTTGACCGCCTGCTTGAATCCAGCTAAATCCATCATAAGCTGTAATATATTTTGCAGTAGAATTTGGGTCTTCATAAATAACAAATAAAGACCATCCTGCAGCATAACCACCATTACTCAATTTACCTCGAGCAGAATTAATATTTGCAACTGTATATTCCCCTTCAGGATTTTTTGAAGCTTTTAGTAGGTCTGTTACATTATAGTAATAAGCATATGGTACTTGATCTCCATTTGTGCTTTTTGGATTACCAGAGTAATAATCATAGATTAACGTTCCCGAAATTTCATGATAAGCTGTTTCCTTAGGTAACTTAAACTTTATATTACCTAATTCACTTCGCTTTACCGTTTTGTTATCTAAAGAAGCTTGTGTATAAATACCTGACCAATACAATCCTGCGTACACAATATTGTAACAAGCTCTACTGGCATCTGGCACTTTTAAAGTTGCAGAACTTGAACTAAAGGTATCAGGATCACCATCAATATCAATATATTGCATGTTCTCCGAGTTATTATCTGTACCTCCAGTAAAAGGATCGTTTGCATACTCTTTGGCTTTACCGTTATCTCTATTAACAATATTATTACCAATAAGCATCATATCTCCTCTAATGCTTGTCTCAAACCTTGGTTTAAAGTCTACAAAGGTTTTTTGGGCTAGCATAAGATAACTTTGCAATAAAAACAAAG
>NZ_DHEI01000067.1:26602-33644 GCF_002399805.1 Flavobacterium sp. UBA4854 | reverse complement strand
ACGTCTGGAACTTTAGGAGATCCTGTAACTTTTGGCTTAACCGATTCTGACTTAGATCGACTGGCATATAATGAAGCAATTTCCTTTGCCTGCGCTGGAATTGCTGAAGGCGATGTAGTGCAATTGATGACGACAATTGACAGAAAATTTATGGCAGGTTTGGCTTATTTTCTTGGTCTTCGAAAACTGAAAGTTGGCGTAATTCGTGTTGGCGCTGGAATTCCAGAAATGCAATGGGATTCTATTTTAAAATACAATCCGAGTTATTTGATTACGGTTCCTTCTTTCCTTCTCAAATTAATTGAATACGCTGAAATACACGGAATCGATTATAATAATTCGAGCATAAAAGGCGCCATTTGTATTGGGGAATCTTTGAGAGAACAAGATTTCTCCATGAATATTCTATCAAAAAAAATCACCGATAAATGGAATATTAAGTTATTTTCGACTTATGCTTCTACCGAAATGAGCACCGCTTTTACCGAATGTGAACACGGAAAAGGAGGACATCATCATCCAGAATTGATCATTGTAGAAGTTTTAGACGAAAATAATCAGCCAGTAAAAAATGGAGAAACTGGTGAACTCACTTTTACTACTTTAGGAATTGAGGCGATGCCTTTGTTGCGCTTCAAAACGGGCGACATGGTTCAGTTTCATGATGAGCCTTGCTCTTGTGGAAGAAACACCTTGCGTGTTGGTCCAGTAGTTGGCCGTAAAAAACAAATGATCAAATATAAAGGCACAACTCTTTATCCGCCAGCGATGAATGATGTTTTGAGTAGTTTTGATAATATTGAAAATCATTTGATCGAAATCTCTACAAACGATTTAGGCACAGATGAGATCTTGATTAAAATTGCCGTTAAAAACCAAACTCCAGAATTTTTACAGGAAATAAAAGATCATTTTAGAGCCAAATTAAGAGTGACTCCAAAAATAGAATTTGCTTCAAAAGAAGTTTTGAATCCGTTGGTTTTTAATCCAATGAGCCGAAAACCAATTCGATTTTTTGATTATAGAACTTCGTTCTAAGTTACTAAGATACTGAGACTCTAAGGTTCTAATTTTTTCTTTTTTAATATTAAATAAAGATAAAAAACTCAGAACCTTAGCATCTTAGAAACTTAGAATCTTTTTAATTGAACTAAATGTTGTAATTTTGCAAAAAATTACGAAGATGGTCAAGATTGGCAACATAGAATTACCCGAATTTCCTTTATTACTAGCTCCGATGGAAGATGTTAGTGATCCGCCGTTTCGCAGATTATGCAAAACGCATGGCGCTGACATGATGTATTCTGAATTTATTTCGTCGGAAGGATTAATTCGTGACGCTATAAAAAGCCGCATGAAGCTGGATATTTTTGATTACGAACGCCCTGTTGGAATTCAGATTTTTGGTGGTGATGAGGAAGCGATGGAAATGTCCTCTAAAATTGTCTCTACTGTAAAACCAGATTTAGTGGATATCAATTTTGGATGTCCAGTAAAAAAAGTCGTTTGCCGTGGTGCAGGTGCAGGAGTTTTAAAAGATGTTGATTTGATGGTTCGCTTAACAAAAGCAGTTATCAAAGGAACAGATCTGCCTGTTACGGTAAAAACACGTTTAGGCTGGGATGAAAGCTCAATTAATATTGATGAAGTTGCTGAAAGACTTCAGGATATTGGTGTTCAAGCTTTAACAATTCATGCTAGAACTCGCGCACAAATGTACAAAGGCCATTCTGACTGGTCGCATATTGCGCGTGTAAAAAACAATCCAAGAATTACAATGCCTATTTTCGGAAATGGCGATATCGACAGTCCAGAAAAAGCTTTAAAATATAAAAATGAATACGGAATTGACGGTATCATGATTGGTCGTGCTGCAATTGGTTATCCGTGGATTTTTAACGAAATCAAACACTATTTCAAGACAGGCGAACACTTACCTGCTCCAACGGTTATTGATCGTGTTGAAGCGGCCAGAAATCATTTAATGTGGTCTATGGAATGGAAAGGCGAACGTTTAGGAATTGTCGAAATGCGCCGTCATTATACCAATTATTTTAAAGGAATTCATTCGTTTAAAGAATTCAAACAAAAATTGGTTACCACAGATGCTCCTGAAGATTTATTCGCAATTATGAAAGAAATCGAAGAGGTTTATGCTGGATATGAGTTTGTTTAAAATCTCATAACAAAAGTCCAATCTTTGTCGAGCTTCTTTGTGGAGATTTCTCCTTCGTCGAAATGACAAAAAATACGCAAAGATTAACTTTGGCAAAAAATATTGATACAAAAAAAGACCTTCAAAATTTGAAGGTCTTTTTTGTTTATTAAACTTGAACTCTTTTCCACTTTCCCCTTTTATAGAAAAATATTCCCGCTAAAGTGATTGCGGTTTCAGCCACAGGAATAGCAATAAAAACTCCTGTTGGTCCCATATTGAAATGCTTGGCTAATATATAAGCAAGCGGAATTTGAAATAGCCAAAATCCGAAAAAGTTAATTCCTGTTGGTGTCCAAGTATCTCCTGCTCCATTGAAAGTATTGATTAAAACCATTCCGATTCCGTAGAAAATAAATCCGATGCTCATAATCTGCAATGCTTCAATTGCAATGGTTTTTACTTGCTCGTCATTCGTAAAAAACGAAATAATATATTGTCCAAAAACCAAAGTAATAATCATAATCGTAGCCATGAAAATTACATTATATCTGGCTGTTGTATAAACCGATTTTTCGGCGCGCTCAATTTGTTTCGCTCCTAAGTTTTGTCCAACCAAAGTAGCTGCAGCATTGCTCAATCCCCAAGCTGGAAGTATGAAAAACATCATAATTCTCAAAGCTGTTTGATATCCTGCAGAACCATGATCGCCACCAGTTGTCGCAACTAATTGTGCTAAGAAAATCCAACTGCAAGATGCTATTACAAATTGCAGAATTCCAGGCGCCGCAATTTTTACTAAAGCTCGTATTTGTTTAAAATCGGGTGCGAAATAAGGTATTTTGATTTTTAAAATTCCATTTCCAAAAAATAAATGATAAACCTGATACAAAACTCCAATACTTCTTCCGATAGTAGTTGCTAAAGCTGCGCCAACTAGTCCGAAAGCGGGAATTGGTCCAAAACCATTAATTAGAACTGGACATAAAATAATATTGCAAATATTTGCAATCCAAAGGCTTTTCATTGCAATGGCTGCATTTCCAGCTCCGCGAAAGATTCCGTTTATTAAGAACAAAAGCATAATACACAAACTAGAACCAATCATAATTTGAGTAAAACGGAAACCATGTTCGGCCGATTCTACAGAAGAACCCATTAAAATTAAAATATCTTTTGCGTATATAATTCCCAAAATGCTCATTATACTATTAATTGCAAATGCAATGATAATGGCTTGCATTCCCGCTTTGGCTGCAGCGACAGGATCTTTTTCGCCAATACGTCGTGCAACAACTGCGGTTGCGGCCATACTCATTCCGATAGCGAGTGAATAAATTACGGTTAGCACAGATTCGGTTAAACCAACAGTCTGAATGGCAAAACTGCTATGTTCTAAATGCCCAACAAAATACAAGTCAACTAATGCAAAAACCGATTCCATCATCATTTCCAAAACCATCGGGATGGCCAATAGAATTACGGCTTTTTTTATACTTCCAGAAGTATAGTCAAAAGATTCGTCGCCTTTTAAAGCTTGTTTAATTGTGGTAAAAATTTTAGAAAAGAAGCTTTTCTTTATAATTGTTTCTGTCATGATATTTTAGGATAAATGATAAAAATTGGTTCAGATGTATAAATCTGAACTAAAAAAGTAAACGCAAGTATCCTAATTATTCTAAAAAATAAAATAGGATTAGGCAGAAACAATCATATGCTGTAGTTTTTAAGGCGGTAAATATAATTAATATTTCTTAAGTAGTTTTTAGTCAAGTAGTTTTTTACTAACTCGACTGCTTGCAATTAGTGAAGCAACAAAACCTAGAGAAATAATCGTTGTCATTACAATTAGAACATTTTCTACTGTAAAGACAACTGGGTAAGCCAAAGTTGGTGTAATCATAATAAGATCAAACTTCTGCTGCAATATTACGAGGATTATTCCTAAAGCAAGTCCTATTAAACCACCAAAAACACTTAATAAGGTTCCTTGAAGCAAAAATATTTTTCGAAGCCCATTGATGTCTGTTCCTAAATTGAAAAGGGTTTTAAGATTTCCTTTCTTTTCTAAAATCATCATAATTAAGGCTCCAATCAAATTAAAAAGCGCCACAATGATAACTAATGTAAAAATAAGATAAACAGCAATGTTTTCGGTATTTAGCATTCTATACAAAGACTCATTCAGCTGTGCTCTATTTTTTAAAGTAACTTTATTTTTAAAAATAGAATTAAGCTGTTTTTTTATTGCGTCTTCATCTGCGTTTTCTTTTAATTTAAATTCAATTCCAGAAATCTGATTGGGTTTGTACATTAACAATTCCTGTACTAAACTTAAATCTGCGAATACATATTTTGAATCTAAGTCTTCACTGATAGAATAAATTCCAACAGGTAAAACATCTGTTTTTGTGAAAGCTTCTTCGGGGTTCTCGATTGCTCCTTTTCCTGGTTTTGGTGCAAAAATCTGAAGCGGATTTTCAAAATCAAGAATTCCCATTGAAAAATTTTGAGCTAATCCATAACCAATTACAACCTGAAAACTATCTGGTTTAAGCCATTGGCCATTAAAGAGTTTTTTCTTGATATCATTAACAACAGGGTAAATGCTGTCAACTCCTTTTAAGTAAGTAACTTGCTGTTTATCTTTAAATAGAAACAAAACACGTTCTTCTATTATTTTAGTGTAAGAAGCAACACCATTGATTTTCTTAATCTGATTTTCCTGATCTGGTGCAAATAAAAAAGATTTTCCGTAGGTACTTGTTAATTTTAAATCCGGATCAATTTCGTTTGTAAACGACAGACTAAAAACCTTTAATCCGCTAAAAACAGATAAAACCACAAACAAAGCCATTGTACCAACAATGATTCCCATGCTGGCAATGCGATTGATAATATTTATAGCATTGTTTTTACTGCTGCTAAAAATATAACGTTTGGCTATGTATAAAGGGAAATTCAAATTACGACTTTCTTCTTTTCTCTAAAAGATCACGATTTTCAATTGGGTTTTCTTTTCCAGCAAGTGCATTGTCGATTTTCTCTATATAATCTAAAGAGTCATCAATAAAGAATACCAAATTCGGAACGCGACGTAATTGTAAACGTACACGTTGCGACAAATCATGTTTGATTAAAGTTGTATTGGTTTTGATTGCTTCTAAAGTTTCTTTGGCTTTTTCTTGCGGAAAAATGCTTAGATAAACTGTTGCCACAGATAAGTCTGTAGTTACACTCACTTTGGACACTGAAATTACCAAGTTTGTAATTCCGTTTTTTCTCACTTCACCTTGCAAAATGTCAACCAGATCTTTCTGAATAACACCGCCTATTTTTTTCTGTCTATTTGTTTCCATACTGCAAAAATACTACTTTTTAAATTCAATACTCACAATTTGCACTCAACTAAAAGAATGAATTTAGTATTGTTTTCGCATAAAACTAAATTTAAATAAAATTCCTTATTCTCTTTTATCATTTTCTTATAAAAAATCTAACTTGAGTTCGTGTCTCAAAACTGATATATATCATTATTTTCTTCAGAAATAATTTACATATTTGATATAAATCTAACACTATCAAATTATGAAAAAGAGAGAACCACTAAGTCATATAATGACTAAAAGCGTTATTACAGTAAATCAAAATGACGATTTAAAAAAGGTTGTTGAAAAACTAAAGGCCAACTCAATTCGTCATATTCCAGTTGTAAACGGTAAAGAAGTTGTCGGAATCATTAGTCGTACGGATATTAATCGTTTAACTTTTGGAGCATTATTTGATGGACAAGATAGAGCTGATGAAGCTATTTTAGAAATGCTAACTATTTCGCAGGTTATGACTTCTAAACCCAAAACTGTTTCATCTGATACTATAATAAGAGATTTGGCCGAAATTTTTGTGAAAGAAGAATTTCATGCTCTTCCAGTTGTAGACAATGGAGAATTGAAAGGAATTGTTACTACAACAGATGTTTTGAAATATTTCTTAGAACAATACGATTAAAAATTCAATCTAATAAATTTTACTAAAAGGTGGCAGAAGTTATTTTTGCCACCTTTTATTTTACAATTTTTCATTTTTCTACTAAAAACAAATTGTTGGTTATTTTGGAATTTTACAGTCATATAATCAAAAAAATACATCTATTTTTAAATATTAAATAATTTTATTATTGATAAAATATTAACTTTTTTTTGATAAAAACAAAACCAATACTAGATAAGTTAAAAACCACTAAATCAGTCATTCAAAAGAAAAAATAGCTTTAAAATTTTAAAATAAAAGTTATTTCATTCATAATTAACAGGATAGAGCAGGATACAAAGAGTTTCGGTTATAAATAAGTTTAAACAACTTTACTAACCGAAAACTTTTACTTATGAAAAACAAAATTAGACATTTGATAATTTTGGTCTTTTCCATTTTTGTGCACTTGACCAGTTTTGCACAAACCAAAATGGTTACAGGAATAATAACTGATTCAGGCGGAATTCCTATTCCCGGAGCGAATATTGTCGTAAAGGGATCGCAAACGAATACTACCTCTGACTTTGATGGAAAATATTCAATAAGCGCCAATACCGGAAGCGTCTTAATTTTTAGTTCTACTGGTTCTAAAACAATTGAAAAAACAGTTGAACAATCTTCTATCATCAACATTACTCTAACTGACGAAGTTTCTGAACTTAAGGAGGTAGTTGTTGTGGGTTACGGAACGATGAAAAAAAGCGATTTAACCGGTTCGATCGCACAAATTAAGGGCGATGTTCTAAATACCGTTACAAGTTCAAATCCGTTAGAAGCTGTTCAAGGAAGAGCAGCTGGTGTAGCAGTTCTTAACAATGATTCTTCTCCAGGTTCTTCTCCGAAAATAAGAATTCG
>NZ_DHEI01000067.1:1048-26362 GCF_002399805.1 Flavobacterium sp. UBA4854 | reverse complement strand
GCTATTTACGGATCAAGAGGTGCAAATGGTGTTATCCTTATTACAACAAAAAGAGGAAAACAAGGACAAAACAATTTAGAAATTGTTGGTACACAAGGAATCTCCACTCCTACTCGACTGCCTAAAACTTTAAATAGAGATAGTTTTATCAGTTTTATAAACAACGCCTATACGTATTCTACAGGAAAGCCGGTTTATTCTGCTACAAATCCTGCCCCAAACATCAATACAGATTGGCAAGATGAAATAATTCAGAATATGGCGCTTATGCAAAACTATTCTTTGTCTTTTAGCGGTGGAAAAGAAAATACAACTTACCTTCTTTCTGGAAACATTTTTTCGCAAGATGGAATTGTAGAAGCTTCTGGCTTTAAAAAATTGACTGTCAGAACTAATTTAAATCACGAATACAAACCTTGGCTTACCGTTGGAACACATTTACAGGTTGGCCGCTCGCAGAGAGATATTCGAGATAATCCAACTGGAGATATCTTTCGATACGGATGGCCAACCATACCTGTAAAAAATCCAGATGGAAGCTGGTATTATGCTACAGAAGATCCTGCCGTAAGTTCTTATTTTGAAGGAACTTGGAATCCTGTTTCGGAGGCATCAGAAATGACAAACGAAATTTCTACAGATCGTATTCTTGGAGATGTGTATGCGCATTTTAAACTTGCAAAAAATTTAACCTTTAAAACCAATTATGGTGTCGATATTTCTAATGAAAAACAATATGAATACTACACTTCTAAATCTACAGCTGGAATTGGGTCTGGAAGCACAGGAACTGGTGGACAATATTATAGAAGACAAAGTTCTCAACTTACTGATAATATTTTAAGCTATTCTAACATCTGGAAAGATAAACACAGTCTTACTGCAACAGCAGTTTATTCATGGCAAGAATATGTTTATGAAGATTTGGGTGTTAAAGGATCTGGTTTTCAAAATGATGCTACAGGAGCAAATGATATTACGTACGCCGATAGAGGAAGTATAACCAATTCTTCTAACAAATATTCGAGCAAATTAATTTCTTGGACGGCAAGGACTTCATATGCTTATAATGAAAAATATCTTATAACATTAACAGGACGTTATGACGGATCATCTCGCTTTGGAACCAACAATAAATGGGGATTTTTCCCTTCTTTGGGATTGGGCTGGAATGTTGATAAAGAAAACTTTCTTAAAAATAGTAATGTCATTTCTGCTTTAAAGCTTAGAGCGAGTTATGGTGTTACCGGTAATCAAGAAATTGGCAATTATCAATCTCTTTCTAAACTTGTTAAAGCAAATTATGTTTACGAAAATAATCCAATTTTAGGATTTGTAGAGACAATTGGAAATCCAGATCTAAAATGGGAGCGTAACATTCAGTACAATGCCGGTATCGATTTAAGTTTATGGAAAAGATTTGATTTGAATTTAGATTTTTATCAGAGACAAACCTCAGATCTTTTATACAACGTTCCTATTCCTACAACTTCTGGTTATTCTAGTATGCTTCAGAATATTGGCGAAGTCAAAAACGTTGGTATCGAAGTCACTGCAAGAGTAAAAGTAATAGATTCTGATTTTAAATGGGAGATCGGCGGTAATATTTCTAAAAACAAAAATGAAATTGTGAGCCTTTATGGAGATGTAAGCCGCATAAATGTTGGAAGTTCTTCTGCGGGAATTGCTAAATATCTAATTGTAGGACAGCCTGTAAATAGTGTTTGGGCGAGAGAATCTGCCGGTATTATTAAAACTCAGGAACAATTAACAGCTTATCAGCAAATACGTCCTACTGCGCAACTTGGAGAAGAAATGTATGTGGACAAAAACAACGATAAAATCATCAACAATGATGATTATGTAAATATCGGAACAACTTCACCCGATTTCTTTTACGGGATATCAACTAATCTAAGTTATAAAAACCTGACATTAGATATTTACGGACAAGGTGCAACAGGTCTGGCTTCTGATGAAGATAACAACTATATGATTTATGGAGAAAATCAAATTCAGAACAGAAATTATATTCCTACTCAGTATGCTTATGACAGAATGTGGAGCCCAGAAAACCCTTCTGGAAATTTCCCTAGAGCTGGTGCAAAAGATGTATATCTATCAAATAGAACAAATGGTGACTGGAATTATTTTGTAGTTAAAAATATAAAACTAGCCTACAATTTATCTAAAGTAATCAAAAACGCTGATTGGGTAAAACAATTAAACGTGTATGTGAATGCGCAAAACTTTATCAATATTGCAAATCACAGAGGATATAATCCTGAAAGCGGAAATGTAACATCTCCATACGTAAAAACAATGCTTATTGGATTTACTGCTAAATTTTAATTCTAAAAATCAATACTCATGAAAATTCTAAAATATATCTTTTCAGGTTGTGCAATACTATTTTTTTCACAGTGCACTGATTTAGCAGAAGAACCTTATACTTTCCTGTCTCCAAGCAATTATTATAAAAATGCTGACGAATTGAATACTGCATTGGTTGGTGTTTATGATGGCTATCAAAATGGATTTAATGGTTATTACAAATATATCATGTACTTGGAAGTCTTAACTGAATTTGGTTCTCCCGCGTACGCTAAAGATGATGCACAACTCTGGAATGTTTGGTCAGATATGAACAATGCTGATAAAATGGTAATTACAAATTGGGACGATGCCTACAACATTATCAATAGAGCAAATTTAGTTATTGGCAGAGGTGCAGATATTGAAATGGATGAAACTCTAAAAAAGCGATATTTTGCAGAAGCTCGTTTTATAAGAGCCGCAACATACTACAATCTAGTACGCATGTACGGAGGTGTTCCGATTCCTGAAACTTTTACAGAAGGATTAAAAAACCTTGCAATTCCACGAAAAACAACGGAGGAAACTTATGCCTATATTATTTCTGATCTAGAATATGCCGAAGAAAATTTGCCTCTAAAATCTAATTATCCAAGCGATAATATTTGGAGAGCTTCAAAAGGAGCTGCACAAGCTTTGCTTGGAGATTTATACCTAACCCGAGGCAGTATGACTGGAGACAGAACTTTTTTCCAAAAGTCTAAAGATTACACTGCAAAAGTTATTCAATCGGGTCAATATGATTTACAGGCCGACTTTAAAGATCTATGGTTTTGGTGGAACATTAACAACAAAAACGGAATTGAATCTGTGTTTGAATTACAGTTTGGAGGTGTCGAAAATGAATACAACAACAACCACGTAATGTTTGGCGTAAACATAACCGAAACAACATTGGGTTGCTATATGTATCATCGATTTGGTCCTTCAATACAGCATTATCTTTCATATAGTGATAATGATGCTAGAAAAGAAGGCAGTTTTTTAACGAAGGCAAATGTTACTGAAAAAGGAAATCCAAGTCATATTTTACAAACCATCGAATTTGTTCCAGCCGACAAAGGTTTCTTTCCTGGATCTAAAGGATGGAAAACAGCTTCGCCAGGAAATCTGAAATTTTATGACCGAACCGAAAGTTCGGCCACACTAAAAAAACCTCAAGCAAATTCTTATGCCATTCGTTATGCCGATGTATTGCTAGATTATGCTGAAGCAGAAAATGAAATTAACGGTCCTGCTGCAGCTTATGCATACGTAAATAGAGTGCGAAATAGAGCTAAGCTTCCAGATCTAACTCCAGGTTTAAGTAAAGAACAATTTGCTGATGCCATTTACAAAGAAAGAGGATGGGAATTTGTTGGAGAAGGGTTATTATTTTTTGACGAATTAAGAACCAATCGAATTGGAAAAAACGTTGCCGATCATGTTAAATATGGAAATGATAACGGAATTAACATGTATGTAAACAATCCTTTGCAATTTGTTCCTTCCAAAAATTTCTTATTCAAAATTCCACGATATGATTTAGATTCTAATCCTGCTCTAGTTCAAAATCCTGATAACGTAAGTAATTAAAAACAAAAAATCCTTTCTATCTTTAGCGATAGAAAGGATTTTTTTTAGGTTTAAATCTAGAATAAGTTTATCTGCTTTGCAGCCATCCTTCTGGATTATTATTTGATGTGTTTTGTAGAATCAAGAATTTGATGATTGTTTTTCCTGTATCACCACTTGTTCTAACTTTTCCAATATTTTGTTTAATCGTCACTTTATCTCCCTGACTAACAGAAACTGAACTTAAATTTTGATATACCGTGAAAAAGTCTCCGTGCTGAATTACAACTGCTTTATTCACTGGCGATAAAACGATAACCTTAGAAACTTCTCCCGCAAATACTGCTCTCGCGTTTGCACCGTCTTCTGTTGTAATCTCAACTCCAGAATTATGAACTGTAATTGAAGGGTGCAGTGGGTGTGGCTGATCTCCATAGCCAAGAGAAATAAATCCTTTCTCTACAGGCCAAGGCAATCTTCCTCTGTTTGCTTTAAAATCTGCTGCCAGAACTTTATCTTCAGGAGTCATGACAATTTTAGAAGAAGAAACTGGTGCCGTTTTTGTTTCGGTCGAACCTGGATTTGCTTTTGCTCTTTCTGCAGCTGCTTTTCTGTTTGCTTCCGCAATAGCTTCACGAATTAAACGGTCAATTTGTTTATCAATACGCTTAGATTCATTTTGTTTTGATCGAATATCAGCAGCAATTTTATTTTTATCTTTTTTAAGGGCATTAACTAATTTTTGCTGTTCTTTTTTCTCTACTTCAAGCGTAATTTTTTCTTTTTGATTCTCGGCTATAATCTTCTTTTTTACCTGTCTTTGTCCATCAAGTTTTGCGTTAAAATCAACTAACTGAGCTGTTTTTGACTGAATTTCAAGACCTTGATTTTTTCTAAAAGTAGTATATTGTTTTAAATATTGTGCCCTTTTGTAAGCTTGCAAGAAACTTTCAGATGATAAAATAAACATCGCACGGCTTTGCTCAGATCGGCTTTTGTATGATTTTAAAATCATTTCTGCATAATCTTCCTTTAGAACTTTTAGTTCTTTTTTAAGTTTATTTACCTGAACCTGATTAATATACATGTCATTACTAATCAGTTTTTCTTGTTTTGCCGTAGTATTAATTAATTTCTCTTTTAGCTTAATTTTGTTCGCCTGAATTAAATATTCATTCACAGCAGATTTCTCTTGTTTTCGAACAGACTGAAGCATCTTTTCGTTATCTCTGATTTCCTGCTGAATTTGAGCTTTACGCTGCTCCAGTTTTTCTTGCTGAGAATCTTGCGCCCATACAAATGTAGTGGCACAAACTAAAACTAGACTTAGGAGAAATTTTGGCATGTTTATCTTTTTATTTTTGCAAATTTACTTAATTGTAACTTTTTTATAACCGCTTGGTACACTATACGGAAAAGAAAGTTCTTCATTAAATGAAATATTGTTGTAATTCAAGTTAATACTTGTCTTGCCTTTTGGCTGAACTGCATTGATTTCTATACTCGTAGGCAATGTTCCCTGATCAAAATTTTTAGCTTCTGAATAGGCAATTTGCAATGTTCTGTTTTCTGATGGTTGAGAAATCTCTTCTTTCTGAATTAAATATTTTTCTCCATCTAAGAAAAAGGTTTTCTTTATGTTGGCATCTTTATCTTCATCTAATCTGAATAGATTTTCTACAATAGTTTGCGTATATTTTCCTTTTCTTAAATCATCAAAAGCTTCTCCAATCAATAGATTTTGAACTTTGGTATAATCTAAATCTGTTCCAAGCCATTTGCTCAAACTTGTAAAATCTCCTTCATAATAAGTACTATTAATTTTTTCATAATAACTTACTGCCGAAGGTGTTATCAAAGCTTTTGCCATTGTAATTCCTAAGAAACGAACGCTTATTAGAATCTGTTTGTCTTTTTCAATTCTGATTTCTGCCGTAACATTTTGGCTTTGTTTTTCATCAGCATATCTTGCGCTCGCTTTTATGTATAAAGTAGAAAAATCTAACTTGTTGTCGTAATGTTTTTCGATTACTTTTTTGTCTTCTTTTGGCGCAATTGTCTGGCTTGTATTTCCTTTCACTGCTACTGCTTTCGTTTTACAAGAAATTACAGCAATAGATAATGCTAGTATTGATATATATTTTTTCATTTGAATTCTCTTTTATTTTTTCTTCTTTAATACTTCATTTGCTTTCAAAAAGTATTCCTCTTTTTTCTTTGCATCTCCCAATCCATTATATGCCTCTCCTAACTGAATATTAAAATTTGATTCTAATTTTACGTCATCAACCACATAATCAAGACCCATTTCTAAGACGGTTTTTGCATTTTTAAACTGTTTCAACTGATTGCTTCCTAAACCTGCATAGTAATAAAACTGTGGTTGACTTGGGTAAACTTCAATCAGCATCATAGCCCTTTTGGTCATTGGTTCATACTGCTTAACTTGAGAATATGCCTCCAATAATAACATATTGGTCTCAAGGTCAGTATCTGAATGACTCTTTAAATCTTTTTCATAATATTTAATGGCGTTCTCAAATTGTCCTTTACTATGATAAAACTTTCCAATTTCTTTGGCAACATCAACATCTTTATCGTTGTCAAAATAAGAAATGGCTTTTTCTAAATCGGCAGAATACTGTGGGTTTTTATTTACATAAATCAAAAATTCATTCAAAGTTCTATGTTTGATTTTTGAATCGATTTTTGAGCTTGCTAAAATCATATTCATCGATTTTATAGCTTTATCTGCTTGATTGGCATCCAAATATCCTTTAAATGAACTCACTTGACCCCATTCAGAATTCGGAAGTTCTTTTGCCAATTGTTTTGCTACTTCTAGCGATTTTTCATTTTCATTATTTTTCGAATACAAAAAAATCAGATTTACATAATTTGATTCTTCTTTCGGATTTTTTTTAATCTGTTCCAAAAGATTGTCAATTTCAGCATTTTGATATTTTCCTTGAGATAAAATCTGTGTTTTATAAATTTCACGTTCGGCAGATTTTCCGAACTTATCATTCATTTCATTTATCGCCGTCAATGCCTTGTCATATTGATTGGTAATCATATATAACGAAATCAAATCGTCTTTATATTCTTCGTCAAAAACAATAATTTTTTGAATAATTTCAATTGCTAAAGGATAGTTTTTGGTTTCGTAACTTACATCATAAATTCCAAGCCAAAACCATTTGTTTTTAGGATCAAGCTGTGTTGCTTTTTCAAAAGCATCTTGTGCATTCTGATATTGTTTAAGCGACAAATAGTTTTTTCCTAATTCAAAATAAGCAACTGCATCATTGGGTTTAAGTTTTATACATTTTTCCAATGATACAATAGCTTTATCATAATTTTCAATTCCTTTTTGTTTTAATGATTCATAAAATGAGTCCTGATATTCGTCTGTTGCCATAGCAATATCTTCGGGTTCTGTCTGTGCAAAAACCGAAAATGATGTGCTGAATAAAGCAAAAAACAATATTGTAAAAACTCCTTTTTTAATCATTTCTAAAAATTACATTTTAAACAAAACGAAACTTTGCTAATTTATTTTATTCTAAAACAGCATAATCTCCAATACTAATACTTGTAAATTTACCATCGTAACTCACATGGTTTCCGATCATTGCATTATCAAGATTAGCATTTTTAATTTGAGAATATGTTTGTATCAAACTGTCTTTAATTGTGCTGTCTGTTACGTGACATCCTTTTCCAAGAGAAACATTTGGACCAATTGTAGCATTCTTCAAAACTACATTTTCGCCAATATAACATGGAGGAATAATAGTTGAATTTTCTAGCGTCACACCATAATCTACTAAATGCTCTCCATCATTATGAAGGAAACCTAACATTCTTGTATTAGTTTCAACTGTAACATCTTTGTTACCGCAATCCATCCATTCGTCTACACTTCCTGTTTTGAAGACTTTTCCGTTTGCCATCATCGCTTTAATACCATCATTAATCTGGTATTCTCCACCATTCTGAATATTATTATCTAAAACATTTTGAAGTTCGTTTCTTAAAATTCCAACTTCTTTAAAATAATAAATTCCGATAACGGCTAAATCGCTAACAAATTCTTTCGGTTTTTCAACCAACTCTATAATTTCATTATTCTGGTTTAGTTTTACAACACCAAAAGCTTCAGGCTGTTCTACTTGTTTCACCCAGATTACAGCATCTGCTTCTGGATCTAATTCAAAATCTGCTCTAATTAAAGTGTCTGCATAAGCAATTACCGCTGGTCCAGAAAGAGATTCTTTAGCACACATAATAGCATGTCCGGTTCCTAGAGGCTGATCTTGGCGATAGATTGAAGCTTTAGCTCCTAATCCTTTAGCTAAATCTTCTAAACTTGTTACAACATCTTCTCCAAAAAAAGCTTCATCTCCTAAGATAAAAGCAACTTCTTCAATTGGTTCTTTTAATATTTTGGCAATATCTTCAACTAAACGGTGTACGATCGATTTTCCCGCAACTGGAATTAACGGTTTTGGAACCGTCAATGTATGAGGCCTCAATCTTGATCCGCGGCCTGCCATTGGCACAATTATCTTCATTTTTTATTTGATTTTATGGGAAGATTAAAAAATCTTCATTGGGTTTGGTCTTTCTTTTTATTATTTCACTCCAGTGCTTCCAAAGCCTCCTTCACCTCTTGATGTTTCAGTAAGTGTTTCAACTTCAATCCATTCAGCTCTTTCGTGTTTTGCAATAATCAACTGCGCAATTCGTTCTCCATTTTCGATTACAAAATCGTCATTAGATAAATTTACTAAAATTACTCCTATTTCTCCTCTGTAATCTGCATCAATAGTTCCTGGCGAATTTAAAACGGTTACCCCTTTTTTTGCTGCCAGACCGCTTCTAGGCCTTACCTGCGCTTCGTAACCAATTGGCAATTCTATAAAAAGTCCTGTTTTTACAATAGTTCTTTCTAAAGGTTTTAACGTAATTGGTTCTATAATATTGGCACGCAAATCCATTCCTGCAGATGCAATTGTTTCGTAATTTGGTAAATCGTGTTGCGATTTATTGATAATTTGAATTTTCATTTTTGAATATAATTTTCTTAAAACGTCTTATTTTCTTTTTAATATTCCTTTTATAGTATCTTTTTCAAAATGGTAAACCATATACATAAAGATTAAAAGAAGTGGAATTCCAACATAATATTTTTCTCTAAATCCGTAAAATGAGATTACTGAAAATACTATTGAAACACCTAAATAAGCACCAATCTTGTTCATATCATAAGGAATCGGATAATATTTATTTCCTAAAACATAAGAAATAAGCATCATACTTCCGTAAGCCGAAATGGTTGCAATTGCAGAGCCATAATAGCTATATTTTGGAATTAAAAGATAATTTAAAATCAAAGTTACAATTGCTCCTACAATAGAAATATAAGCTCCAATTTTTGTTTTATCAGTCAGTTTATACCAAACCGACAAGTTGTTATAAATTCCCAAAAAGAAATTTGCCAAAATAATTAAAGGCACAACTTTCATCGCTTCCCAATACGATTTATTATCTAATAATAAATACTTTAAAAGATCTGCAAAAACAATTACACCTAATAAAATCAATGATCCTAAAATCACAAAATATTTGGTTATAACAGCGTAAGTCTGTGGTGCATTTTCATTTTTAGCATGACTAAAAAAGAATGGCTCAATTCCTAATCTAAAAGCTGTTGCAAAAAGAACCATAAATAATCCTAATTTGTAACAAGCAGAATAAGCTCCAACTTCAGATTTTGCAAGGTTTTCAGGAAGTAAATATCCTAATAGGATTTTATCAAAATGCTCATTTACTGCAAAAGCCAAACCTGCTACCAAAATCGGAAGCCCATATTTCATCATTTTTTTCCACAGTGCAGGATCAAATTTTCGTCCAAGCGAAAGGTAATTTGGGGAAAGCACAATAAAAGTTGCCAAACTTGCCAGAAGATTGGCTATGAAAATATAAGCAATTTGGAAATTTTGCACATATAAATTATCCCAAATAGAGTTCGGATTTGCTTCTGCCAATTTTGGAAGATACATCAGGAAAAATATATTCAGTAATAAGTTTATAACAACATTTCCAATTTTGATTGCCGCATAAACCATAGGTCTCTGATTGGCTCTAAGTTTAGAAAACGGAATTAAAACCAAAGCATCTAAAACTAAAATCCATACCGAATAAGTAATATACTGAACATCGACTTCGGCCAAATTTGCCAATGTATTTCTAAAAATCAAGCCTGCAAAAAGAAATAGAATAGAGGTCCAAAAAATAGAAATAGTAGAAGTAGCAATCACATTTTTCTTATCATCTTCTGCACTGTAAAACCTAAAAAATGCAGTTTCCATTCCGTAAGAAAGAACCACATTAAAGAAAACCATCCAAGACAATACAATCGAAACTTCACCATACTCAGCTGTAGGCAAAATCCCTGTATATAATCTCACTAATAAAAAACTTAGCATTCTTGGTAAAACTGTCGCCAGTCCGTAAATTGCTGTTTGCTTGAATAGATTTTTATATAATCCCAAAATATAATTCTAATAATGTTTATAAGACAAAAATAACCATTTCTTTTGTTTAATGGTGCTTTTGTTGATGCAATAAAGAAAACTTATGATTGTTTTTAGACAGTCATTTTCTTTTCATCTAAAATTTTGACAAAATGAAATCCTTTCGGAGCATAACCCTGATTATAATAAAATCGATGAGCTCCAAAATTTCCTGTAAATGCATCCAAAACTATACTGCTGCAATTCAATTCTATTGCCTTCTTCTCTATATAATCGGTTAACATTTTTCCTATCCCTCTAGATCTAAACTCAGGATTAACAACAAAATTGTCGATTTCTAGATATTTTCCTGTCCAAAGTTTTGTCGCAGACCAACAACCAGTAAGTCCAAGACAAGTATCATTTTCAAATACCGCAATCTGTATATAATTATGCGGAACCATTTCAAAGAGAAATAATTGGTATTTTTCAAGCGAAATATTCGGATACAAAAATCGAATCGTATTTATCTGAGCGACCATATCTTCAATGGTAGTAAGCTCTCGTATTTGTAAAGTCATTGTATAAAAAAGAAATAGAATTCAAAAGTACTTAAAATAAAAACTAAGAAATAGACGTTTAATATTTGAAAAATAAATTAAACTTAATAAAAAAAGAAAAACACAAAACATACTCACACTTAAAACCTTTATATATAGATAATTATAATGTGTTTTTTATCAAAACATGTGAAATATATAAAATTTAATTAAAAATTATGTAACATTTTTTTTACAGTCTTTATTTAAATTTGTTTCAAAGGGAATGAGAAAGCTAGATACAACCCTTATAAAAAAAGAAGCACTGGGACTGATAAAGCTTGTTTGTTCCCATAAAAGACAAAGCATAAGGGATTGATTCAGCTGCAGTAACCCTAAAAAAACAGAGCACTGGGACTAATAAAGCTTGTTTGTTCCCATAAAAGACAAAGCACAGGGATTGATTCTGCTGAAATGTAACCCTTAAAAAAACAGAGCATTGGGATTAATAAAGCTAGTTTGTTCCCATGAAAGACAAAGCACGCAGAGTTATCTGTCTATTTTTATAAAATGGTAGTGATTCTCAACTTAATTGTAATTTGAGAATCACCATTTTATAAAATTATTTTTAAAAAAGAATAAAACTTCCAATAAAAAGAAAAGCCAGCGTTAGCTGGCTTTTCTTTTATATATTATGGAATAAATTATCCATTTAAAGCTTCTGCTCCACCAACGATTTCTAAAATCTCACTTGTAATCGCAGCCTGACGAGCTTTGTTATAAGTTAATTTTAATTGGTTTCTCAATTCAGTAGCATTATCTGTTGCTTTATGCATCGCAGTCATACGTGCTCCATGCTCAGAAGCAAATGAATCACGGATACCTTTGTATAATTGTGTTTTTAAAGACTTAGGAATTAAAGCCAATACAATCTCTTCTTTTCCAGGTTCAAAAATATAATCTCCAGAAGTAGCAGCTGCATCAGTATTAATAGGTGCTAACGGTAAAAACTGTTCTACTTGAACAATCTGAGTCGCAGCGTTTTTGAACTGATTGTAAACCAATTCAATTCTATCGTATTCTCCAGTTAAAAACTTTTGAGTTAAATTATCAGCAATTCCAGCAACATTTTCAAATGTCAAATGATCAAAAATTGCATTATGATGACCGTGAATTTTATGCGTTTTAACTAAAGCATCTCCACCTTTTTTACCAATGGCAAAAACGTCAACTTGCTTTCCAGCATAAAACTCTGTACGGTTTTTAATCTCTTTAATAATATTTGAATTGAAAGCACCACATAAACCTCTGTTTGAAGTTACAGCAACTAACAATACTTTTTTTACTTCACGTTGTGTAGTGTAATCTCCTCCTATTTCACCTTCTAGTGTAGCAGAAAGATCTTGCAATAACTCCGTTAATTTCTCGGCATAAGGACGCATTGCAGTGATTGCATCTTGTGCTTTCTTCAGCTTTGCAGCAGAAACCATTTTCATAGCCGATGTAATTTGCATCGTCGATGAAACGGAAGTAATTCTATTACGGATTTCCTTTAAATTTGCCATCTATTAATTAGAAAATGTGACAATTTTGAAATTAGATAATTAGAATAATGATTACATTTTCTAATTATCTAATTTACCAATTATCTTATTAGTTATATTTTGCTGAAACTTCTTTTGCTGCTTTTTCGATAACGTCAGTAATAGCGTCATCTAATTTTCCAGCTTTCAAAGCATTAAGTGTATCTTTATGTTTGCTGTTTAAGTAAGCTAAGAAATCTGCTTCGAATTCTTTTACTTTATTAACAGGAACATTTCTTAATAAGTTTTTAGAACCAGCGTAGATAATTGCTACTTGGTTTTCAACTGTATAAGGATCATTTAAACCTTGTTTCAAGATCTCAACGTTTCTTTTTCCTTTTTCGATTACGTTTAAAGTAACAGAATCTAAGTCAGAACCGAATTTAGCAAAAGCTTCTAATTCACGGAATTGAGCTTGGTCTAATTTTAAAGTTCCAGAAACTTTTTTCATTGATTTAATTTGAGCATTACCTCCAACACGAGATACAGAGATACCTACGTTAATTGCTGGACGAACCCCAGAGTTGAACAAATCTCCATCAAGGAAAATCTGACCATCTGTAATAGAAATTACGTTTGTTGGGATATATGCAGAAACGTCACCAGCTTGAGTTTCGATAATTGGTAATGCAGTTAATGAACCACCTCCTTTTACGATAGATTTGATAGAATCTGGTAAATCGTTCATGTTTTTAGCGATACCATCATCAGCAATTACTTTACAAGCACGCTCTAATAAACGAGAGTGTAAGTAGAAAACGTCTCCAGGGTAAGCCTCACGTCCCGGTGGTCTTCTTAATAAAAGAGAAACCTCACGGTAAGCAACAGCTTGTTTAGATAAATCATCATAAACAATAAGAGCTGGACGACCAGAATCTCTAAAATATTCTCCAATTGCAGCACCAGCGAATGGAGCGTAAACTTGCATTGGAGCTGGATCAGAAGCATTAGCAGCAACGATAACTGTATAAGCCATTGCTCCTTTTTCTTCTAACATTTTAGCGATTCCTGCTACAGTTGAAGCTTTTTGTCCAATTGCAACATATATACAGAATACAGGTTTTCCTGCATCGTAAAATTCTTTTTGATTTAAGATTGTATCGATACAAACAGTAGATTTACCTGTTTGACGGTCACCGATTACAAGCTCACGCTGTCCACGTCCAACTGGGATCATAGCATCAACCGCTTTTACTCCTGTTTGTAATGGCTCAGTTACTGGCTGACGGAAGATAACTCCAGGTGCTTTTCTTTCTAAAGGCATTTCATATAAGTCTCCACCGATTGGTCCTTTTCCATCAATTGGAAAACCAAGAGTGTTAACTACACGCCCTACCATTTGCTCACCTACTTTAAGAGAAGCAATACGTTGAGTTCTTTTTGCAGTAGATCCTTCCTTAAGTCCAGTTGATGGTCCTAATAATACAACCCCAACATTATCCTCTTCAAGATTCAATACGATACCTTCCATACCGTTATCAAATTCTACTAACTCTCCATATTGTACATTAGATAGCCCGTAAACACGAGCAATACCGTCTCCAACTTGAAGTACTGTTCCTACTTCTTCTAGCGTAGCACCAGATTCAAAACCTTCTACTTGCTTTCTTAATATTGCTGAAATTTCAGCAGGTTTTATTTCCGCCATAATTATTATTTTTACCTACTTTTACTTTTATTTAAAATTAGAATATAAATCAACTAGATTTTTTAAGCCCTCCAAATTGCTGTAGTCAATTTTTTCCAAATCACTACTAGCAACAGAATCTCCTACATATTCTTTTAACTTACTTAAAAATTTATCTTCTTTACCTTTTTTTACTAAAATCTGAAATCCTTTTTCTTGCTTCGGTACTTTAATCACATAAGTGTTTGATGGTATATCTTGATAGATGCTCATCTTATCTGTAACTTGTACTTCTTTAAAATACTTCCAAGATGCTGAAGCTAAAGACACTCCCGCTAAAGCTCCTAAATCAAGAGCTGTATTATCTTTTGGCGCAACATTTTCAATTTTTACCAAAAGAGCTCTGTATTTTGTTTCTGTATTGTCATCATTATAGACACCAAACATTACGTTTTCTTTTGCTTTGAAATTGAATGTTCTTAAATTTCCTTTTTCATTTGGACCAAAAACCGTTACCAGTTTCCCATCACCGCCGCTATCTAAATCTACCATACCATTGCTAGATTTTGGAACAGCGATTCTTTCAAAATCAATAGTTACTTTTCCTTCTGTTTTTTCACCTTTTGGATCAATAGCATATCCTTTTTTATCAAAAATATTAGCTGAATTTTTCTTAGCTTCCTCATATTTAGCCATCTTGTCAGCATTTTGAGCACTTAAAAGTACTTCAGCCTCACTTAAGGTCATAAATTTTTGACCATTTAAATACGAGTTATCTACAACTTCTTTAACTAATCTTTCAGTATCAGCTGCGCTGCTTCTGCTTGTATATTCGAAAGATGGTGCATAAGTAAATGTTTTATTTGACTCAGTCAAAGCTACTACCATTTTTCCTCCTCTGTCAACAGCTTTAACCAAAGATCTTCCACTTAATGACAAAATATCAACATTCAAAACTGGATAAGGAGATGAATCTTGTTTCCAAGAAACAACATATTTTGCTACCACTTTAGACATAAACTCTTTACGCTCTGCATCACTATATTTTGATGTAAAAGCATCTTCAGGAACTTCACCAGAAAAAACCAATTTTTCAGCTGTATGAATTTGGTAATTCAAAGTGGCTAATTGTTTAGCATCAACTTTGCCTGCCTCTTTTACTTTTTCTATTTCTGCTGAAATACTAGGGCGTTCTTCAGCAAAAAAAGCATCAAGATTTTCAATACCTTTTGCAGTGAAAATTGTATACTTTTTAGCAAGAAGCTCTGCTATTGCTTTTTTATAATTTAATGTAAAAGACAATAACTCAAAGTTTACCTCTGTTTTTTTAGACCCATCTAAATTCGTAACCACTAACCAGCTTTTAGAATTTTGAGCATCAATTTTATGTGTTTTCAAATTGGCAACAATCCCTGTCGAACCATCTAATGATGTGTATGTAAATTGTGTACCTGTTTTATCTTTATCGACCTTAGCAATTGCAGTACCGTCAAATAAAATTTTGTTATCATCTTCTTTGATCTTTTGACCAAACGATAGAAATGATATACAGAAAACAAATAAAATTAAAAAATTCCTCATAGGTTAGATTTAGTTTTGGGTTAACTCTCTTTTTAATACTTGTAATCTGTTAGCAACTGAAGCGTTGTACTGATTATCTCCTATTCTTAAAATAAATCCACCAATAATTGAAGGATCTACCACATTTTCAATTGTAATTTTTTTATCTGATAAAGTTGCAACTTTTGCTAAAACTTTAGCTTCTAAAGCAGCGTCCATTGGGATTGCTGTTGTAACTTTCGCTACTTCAACACCATTACTTTCATCAAATAATTTATTGTACTCTAATGCTATTGCATGTAGAATTTCAAATCTTTTGTTTTCGAATAATAAACGGAACAATCCTTTTGTCACTCCATTTACATCTGCAAAAACTTCTAAAAGAGCACCTTCTTTAACTTCAACTGTTGTTGTTGGGTTTTGAATAAATGTACTCAACTCTTCATTAGTCTCAATTACCTTAGCAATTGATTTCATATCGTTATTGACAGCTTCGGCAACACCTTTAGAGTTTGCTAAGTCTAGAATTGCTTTTGCATAACGAATTGCTGCTCTTGTACTTGCCATAATCTTAGTTTAACTTTACGTCACCTAACATTTTCTCAACCAATTTAGTTTGAGATTCTTTGTTAGATAATTCTTCTTTCAATAATTTCTCAGCAATACTTAATGATAGAGAAGAAACTTGAGATTTCAATTCTGCCATTGCAGCATTTTTTTCACTTTCGATAGCAGCTTTAGCTTGTTCAATCATTTTTTGACCAGCTTCTTGCGCTTCGTTTTTAGAATCAGCAATCATTTTCTCTTTCATTTCGCGAGCTTCTTTCAACATCGCGTCACGTTCAGCACGAGCTTCATTCAAAATTCTTTGATTGTCAGCTTGTAAATTTTCCATTTCTCTCTTTGCGTTTTCAGCAGAAAGCAATGCATTTTTAATACCTTCTTCTCTTGCAGTAATAGATTCCATAATTGGTCTCCAAGCAAATTTTACTAAAAGTAAAATCAAAACTACCAAGATTAAAGCTTGCCAGAAGAATAATCCGAATGAAAAATCGTTAATTAACTTATCCATTTTATATAACTATATTAAATATTTAATTTCTTTTTTAAAAGTAACAACATCTTTAACCAACCGTTAAAGATGCTGTTATTTCTCTCTTTATTATTTTCCTAAGATTAAAGCAGCGAATGCTAAACCTTCTAATAAAGCCGCGATAATAATCATCGCAGTTTGAATTTTACCAGCAGCTTCTGGCTGACGAGCAATAGCGTCCATAGCAGATCCACCGATTTTACCTAAACCTAAACCTGCACCGATTACTACTAAACCAGCACCTACTAAAGTTGGAATTGTTCCCATAACTATTTATATATATAAAATTAAACTTCTAAAATTAAATAATCGCAGTTTCATCTTCGTGGTGGTGAGCATGATCATGATCTTGAACTGCCATACCGATAAACAATGATGATAACATTGTAAAGATGAACGCTTGCAAAAACGCAACTAAAATTTCAATAACAGAGATAAACAATGTCAATCCTAGTGAGATTGGCAAATCTGCTGCTAAATTTTTTCCAACAAAAATCATTGCAATCAAACTCATAATTACTACGTGACCTGCAGTAATATTTGCGTACAAACGAATTAATAATGCGAATGGTTTTGTTAATGTTCCTAAAATCTCAATTGGAGCTAAGATAATTTTCATTGGAACTGGTACTCCTGGCATCCAGAAGATGTGACCCCAATAATCTTTATTTGCACTAAATTGAGTAATGATAAATGTAAAGGCTGCTAGACAAACTGTAATAGCAATGTTTCCTGTTACGTTGATTCCTAGCGGAGTCATTCCTAATAAATTCAAGATCCATACAAAGAAAAATACAGTTAATAGGTAACCCATATATTTACGGTATTTTTTCTCTCCAATATTTGGAACTGCAATCTCATCTCTAATGAAAATTACAAGCGGTTCTAAAACTCTACCAAATCCAGTTGGGATTGGTCCTTTTTTATATGATTTTGCTAAACCAGTAAACATTAATAATAATAATACTGATACGAAAAGCATTGAAACAACATTTTTAGTAATAGAAAAATCTAATGGCTTTTCATTTTCTGGATGACCGTGCTCATTAAAAGTAATTGTTCCGGCTGCATCTGTTTTGTAAATTTTACCGTGAACTAATTTGTAGAAGTTTCCATCAACTTCTGCAACTGTTTCTCCAAAGTGGAATTTTGAAGAAGAAAAAACTTTAAGACCACCATCAATTAAAATAACTGGTAATGGAAAACCGTAGTGTTTGTTTTCTTTCTCGTCTTGAAAGAAAACAAAATCGTGAGAATCTTGTAAGTGGTGATCAATAAATGCATCAACTTTTGCCTTTGGATCTAGAGCAACGTGCTCTCCTTCTTCGGGAGCATTATGTGAAACTACTTTCTCTTCGTGAGCAGTTTCAGTTTGTACATGCGTCGAATCATTCTCTTGATTTGCAAAACCCATAATAGGTAGAGAAGCTACAAAAGCTGCAAGAATAAAGCTGAGTGGTTTGTTTGAAATCACCATATCGTGGAAAATCTTATTTTTTTACGTTTCTAAAATTTGGTGCAAAGGTACATTTTTTATTAATATTCAAAAGGATATGAAAAATTATTTTTAAACCTTGTTTTAAAGAATTGTTATTTTAACGCTTTTCATTTAATAATCGGGCAGTTAAAAGCGTCTGAAATAACAAAAACAGCACAAATGTTACAAAAAAACTAATTTTTTCAACATCGCTCTCCCCGGTTTTGTTTTTTAAGATTGGCTGCAAAACTAAATAGGCTAATAACATTTGTGTAAAGGTTCCGAATAAAAACGTCATTCCGACGATTTCAAAATTCTTCTTTTTTACTACTAATAATATAAGGTATAATAAAGACGAAATCGCGAAGAAAGAAAAATACAGTAATTCTAAACTGTAATGAAAGTTCTTCGTACTAATTTCACTAAAGAAAAAAATTGCTTTATGAATAATATAAGTCCCTAAAGCAAGGCCAAACAAATAAAAAAACGGTTTGTAATTTTTTGAAAGCATTTGAAATAATTTTTGTGCAAAGATGCAACTTTTATCTCAAGGCTTTTTTATTTACAAACTACTTTGTTTTATTGATATCATTTACTTGTCGGATTACATTATACAATGCAACTCCAACACCGGCTAATACAAAAATGGTGTTATAATATACTTTGGGGCTTGGATGTTTCTCATCGAGCCAAGTTCCGAAATAAGAGAATACAAAAATGATTACTCCCATTTGAAAGGGAATGTTAATAAATGCCAACCATTTATTTCTCCTATTATTGTTCGGCTCCTTTTCCATCTTCTAACATTATAACTGTGTTTGAATGTGCAAGCATTGTGCAGGTTGCTGTAAAGTCGGCACCTGGTTCTATCGAAAGTTTTCCTACTGCAACTTCTCCATGTATTTGAGCAGTCGATTTAATATTAAGGGTTTCTAGAACTTTTATTTTTCCATGAAACTCTCCTTCTATATCTGCATTGTTACAAATTATTTCTCCTTTAACAACTCCTTTTGCCCCAATCACTATTTTGCCTTGCGAAGTAAAATTTCCAATCAATTCACCATCTAATCTAAAATCGGCTTTAGAGACTATATCTCCTATTATTGATGTTCCTTCAACAATTCTATTTGTTTTTCCTAATTGTTCAGTTCCGTTTTTTTTTACTTTTTCAAACATGGCGGTTAAGATTTAAGGGATTTTTGGGCTAAGATATGTATCTAGATTTTTTTTAATTTGAACAATTTTATAATTGTCATTTGATATAATTATTGCTTGATCTGGGATTTTATATTTCTTATCATCTCTGAAAACTCCAGCAACATCATTTGCATAAGCCTCAGATTTTAAACCATGAATAACTACAAAACTTTCTGTTTTATTGTATTTATCCAAAGATGTTGTCAATCTTTCGTAATTTTCAACTAATAAAAATACTCTAATTGCTTCTTCAATTCTTTTAACCGCCTTTGTATCGTTATTATTAACTCGATACACTATTTTCCAGTTTTTAGTGTCTGTTGTTGTAAAATTAAGTTTCTCTAAAATAGGAACCTGTTTTTCTAGAATTTCTCTTGCATTTTTACCTTCTTCACTATTTGGATAATTATCGGCTACATTCTCAAGTCCTTTTTTATAAGCTTCTAAACCATATACTTTTCCTTGAGCGTTAGCCTTTAGCAATTCGTATTTTGAAACAATATCATCTCCAGAATATTGGTTAATTAGATTGTCAATATTTGCCAAGACTTCGTTAAACTGTTCTTGCTCAAAAAGTTTATACCATTTTTGATATTCTTTGTCTGGACTAGAATTTGGATCTTCTTCTTTATTGTTTAAAATATGAGCATATCTCGAATCTGGATATTTTGAAGATATCTCTGCTTTTATAGCTTCAGCTTTTGCTGGGTTTGTAATTTGATATATTTTGTATAAATTATACATTGATGGCAATACCAATTTTTCTTCAGGGTTATTTTGAAGTAATTGTTCTAGCTTATCGCTTGCCAAATTATATTCTTTAAACTTCTCCTTATATATAAGTCCCAATTGATAGTATGAAAAGTTTCGCTCTTTACCAATGCTATCCATAGCTGTTTGCGAAGTTGGAAGCTGTTTTACATAATAGGCTACAGTATATTTTTCTGGTACAATGGTATCTTTTAATGCGTTAGCAACTTCTTTAGTTGCAATAGAATCATTCATCGCATCATTATTAATGGCTCTCATTCCTGCCAATCTCCAGTTTCCAGCCATAGTTCTGTTACCCCACATTTTTTTAAACTGTAGTTTTCCATAGGCTACGGTTGTAGGGTTATAAAAATAGAATGTACTTGCATTATCATTTCCTCCTGGCGGCACGATTCCTTCTGGTTCCATTGATTTACCTAAAGATTGCGGGTTTACTGCTCCATTTCCTGGAATTCCCGATTGAGAATTTCGATCGATATTGGCTAATCGTTCTTTTTCTTTTTCTTCTAAAAGTCTTTTTTCTTCGTCTTTCTTTTTAAGCTTTGCAATATAGCCTTCAAAATAATCTTTCTTTTCGCTTGGTGGCAAATTGTATACCTTAATAATACTATCGTTGCGTTTTGCGATAGCTTCGTATTTAATTACGTCATCAAGATTTTTTCTGTTTTTTTCTATAAAAGCAAATTCTCTGGTTTTAGGATCCAGTTTTACCAAAGTACTATCATAATACTTTGCTGCCATAGAATAATCTGTGTTTTTAAAATACATGTTTCCAATGTTTCTGTAAGCAGAAGCCATCAAATAGGGATCTTTAGATTTTCTGCCTAAAGATTTATTGTAGAAGAATAATGCATTTTCCTGATCTTTCTTTTTGTCATAATAAACTCCCATTTCATAAAAAAGAACATCATAATAAGGACGATTTTCACGATCAGTCACCAATTTATTAAATGTTTTTAAGAAAATCGTATCATTATCTTTCCCATAATCAAACATTTGTGCTTTTTTCGCGTAAGCGTGCATCATATACTTACGATCTGCTTTTCGGTTTAAATCAATAACAGCATCATAGAAATAAATGGCGCTGTCACGTTTTCCTTCTGCTTGATACATCTGACCAAGTATAAAACGATACCTTGCGCGTTCTTCATTCTTTCTTGTAAATTGTTCTGCAACTCTAAGTCTAGAAACAGCACTGTCTTTTTGTTCCAGATTAATAAAAGCTTCTGCCAAAAGAGCGTTGGCATCAGCATAGGTCTGTTTATCTAAATCTGTTTTTTTAAGTAAAATTTTAATATTCTTAAGAACAATCGCATCGTTTCCTAAACGCATATTGGTTTTTTCGCGCCAGATTTTTGCGGTATAAATATTATTACTTTCTGGATATTTGTATAAAATATAATTGAAAGCCTCAATTGCTGGAATAAAACGCTGGTCGTAATATCTTGCTTGTCCTAGCATAAGATATGCTTCGTCAATCTGCCAGTTTCTTTCTCTTCCTCCAATATTCATGGAGTGTTTCTGAATGGCTTTTGTAGCTTTGGTTTCTGCCTTTTCAAAGTCAGGATTTTTAGTTTTTTCTCCTTCAGAAAAATTTTCATCAAACTGCATTTTTTCAATTGGCAGTATCTTCCAAAAATTATCTTCGTTATTAGCCTGAATTGACTTTAAACCTTTTTCTAGACCAATTCCTCCATTATAAAGAATGTTATATTTTGTCCCAATCGAATGAGAACTTCGAGCCAAAAAAGTATTTTTTTTGGTAGAACAAGCTATCAAAAAGAATAAAAAAACGAGAGTAAAACTATATTTAAGAGTATTCTTTTTCAATAGAAAAGAGTTTAAAACAGATAACTACTAAAAATTGGTTTTAGTATATTCACTTGTAAAAATACGCTTCTTTTTGAAATATAGAAATTCTTACACAGCAAAAAACAATTCTAGTTCTTGTAAGGTCTCTTTTGAGGTCTGAATATCTTTGACAATCTCCCCCTTATTAAGAGCAACAATACGATTACAAACCTCGACAGTATGCTGTAAATCATGGCTTGAAACTAAAACCGTTACGTTTGGATCATCGGCTAATTCTTTGATTATTTTTTTTAGTCGGCTCACCGTTGTTGGATCTAAATTTGCAAAAGGTTCGTCTAAAATTACAACTTCTGGATTTCCAATAAGAGTAGCAATTATTCCCACTTTCTTTTGGTTTCCTTTTGATAAATCACGAAGATATTTTTTATTCTTTAAAATTTCTCCGTTAAAAAATTCCTCGTGCTTCGCCAGCAAAGCATCAATATCTGCCTTATTCTGATTGCGTAAATCTCCGATAAAATAAAAATATTCTTCTGGAGTTAAATATCCGATAAGAAAATTTTCATCTAAAAAAGATCCTGTAAAAGATTTCCAATTTTCGCTTGTATTCACCTGAATATCATTACTTTTTATATATCCCGTTGAAGGTTGGATTAAGTCTAAAAGCAAACTGAAGAAAGTTGTTTTTCCTGCTCCGTTATTTCCTACTAACCCAAAACTTTGTCCTTTTGGAATTTCTAGACTATTAATATTTAAAACTGTTGTTTTGTTATATGTTTTTGAAAGCTGATGTACTTGTATCATGGCAATGTTAGGTTTATTTTCTAATGGCAAATTATCAATTAACTCTTTTGTTTATAAGCACTTATTGTTCTATATTTTTCTCTTTTGTATATCTTTTCTATTAATGAAAACACTTTTTCTTTAAAGATAAAACCCAAGATTCCTACTCCTGCAACTAAGACTAATGCAACCGTTTTATCTGCATAATGCAAACCAAACCAATATAATATCGATGGCAGAAATATTTTTGGTAATGACAATAGCATTGCATTAACATTAAACACTTTCTTATCAGAAAAAGCACCGCCAGCATTACTTAAATCAATTGGCGTTTTGGTAAAAGCGCCACCTAAAAGCACTAAATGAGAATTGACTCCTATATTATAAATTGCTCCAACTACAATAATTAGATAAGTTTCCCAACCATATAAAAGATAAAAAGAAGCAAGTATTGTTGAAATGAAAGTTGCAATTACAACAAGCCACCATTTTGCAGTAATGTAACCTCTATACGGAATATTCTGCGTCATCATTAATTGATAGTATGAACTGTCCCAACTCGGTACAAATTGTCCGAATACAAATAGAAATCCGCCCGAAACGAAAATTCCAGCAAAAATTTGCATAGCAGGCGGCTGGTGCGTGTTTCCGAAAAAAATCAATCCGTAGAATAAAAAGATAACACTCATTACTATAGTGGTTTTGGATCTTTTATTTCTTTTGATGAGTTTAATGTCATTTTTAAGAAAAGTTCCCAAAGTCCCGAACTGATTCAGCCACGAAAGATTTTCTGTAGAAGCAACATCTTGTTTTACAGAAAGTCCTGCATCGAGATACAAATTCTTTTCAAAGTATTTAAAAGTAAAATAATGCAGTGTAATTAATACTAGAATCGGAATCAAAAACAATCCGTCTATTTCATAAAAACCTTGAAAAAATGGCGTTGTAAACTGCGTAATATCAAATAATTGATAATATTGTGCACTTCCTAAAACTATAATCAATAATAGAAAAAGAGCAAATAATCTGTCAATATTGCTCAAAATAATATTTAGGAAATTGTTGATATAAATAATAGACATTACACCCAAATGCCAAAAAATAATCTGAACAACATCATATCCGTTTAAAATTAGAACAACAGTAAATGGAACAAAAAATAAGGCATGTATCCAATTAAAAAAAGATAAAATCGTTTTGCCTAAAGAAAAATGAACAATGGTCGTTTTTTTTAAAGGGAGAACCAGCAAAGGTTTGATATTTAGAACAGGAATTGACTGTAATAACAACCGAATCATTAAATCGGCTAGAAAATAATAAATCAGAAATTTGTTTAAAGTCACCAATGGTTCCAATTTCATTTCTTTAAGCATATAAAATGCTCCAACTCCCATACCAATAAAAATTAAAGAAAAATAGATCATCAAAAAACCTATTACAATTTTCATTGCCAGATTTTTACCGAAAGATGCCGATCTAATAAAAGCCTTCCATTCGAGATAAATAAACTTCTTAATCATGGTTTATGGTTTAAGTATTTTTGTAGTAAGAGCCCAAATGTAGGAAAACGTTACAAAAAAAGTTAAAAAAAATAATTTCGTGCTAAAATTTTAATAGTGGTTTGCTACTTTTGCATAAAAATTCTATCATGCCTTCATTCTTAAAACTTATAATTAAAGAGGTTAAAAGAGAAACTGCAGATGCTGTTTCTATTCTTTTTAATGTTCCTGAAGAACTAAAATCTGACTATAAATTTATAGCGGGTCAATATATAAATTTAAAATTAACTCTTGACAACCAAGAAATTAGACGTGCATATTCTATTTGCTCTGCACCAGACAGCGGCGAATTAAGAATTGCTGTAAAAGCAGTAAAAAATGGTCTTTTTTCTCAGTTTGCCAATACTACATTAAAAGCAGGAGATGTTCTTGAAGTAGGCCAGCCAGAAGGTAAATTTACTTTTGAACCAGATGCTGAAAGACAAAAGAACTATGCGGCATTTGCTGCAGGAAGCGGAATTACTCCGGTTCTTTCTATCATAAAATCAGTTTTAAAGAATGAGCCAAAAAGTTCATTTGTATTGGTTTACGGAAACAAAACTCCTGAAAGTACAATCTTTCATCAAGAGCTTCACGATTTGCAATTGCAATATGTAGGAAGATTTTTTGTGCATAATGTATACAGCCAAGCAAAAGCTGAAAATGCTTTATTTGGTCGAATTGAAAAATCGGCTGTTAATTTTGTTTTAAACAACAAACACAAAGAACTTCAATTTGATAAATTTTTCCTTTGCGGACCAGAAGAAATGATTAATACTGTTTCTAATGTTTTAAAAGAGAAAAATGTAAAAGAATCTGCTATTAAATTTGAGTTGTTTACATCTTCTTCTGAAGAGCACGAAATTCAAGGTTCTCAAGAAGG
>NZ_DHEI01000067.1:0-809 GCF_002399805.1 Flavobacterium sp. UBA4854 | reverse complement strand
GTTACAAAAGGAACCGCAGAAATGACGAAAAATTCTATTTTAACAGATGGAGAAATTGCTGAAGGTTTAATTTTAACTTGTCAAGCGCATCCAACATCAGAAACTATTTATGTAGATTACGACGACGTCTAGTCGTATTAAATTCCAATATCAAAAATTCCAAATTCCAACTTTACAATTGGAGTTTGGAATTTTTTTTGTTTAATTGCGTTTCTACTCTTTGTCAAAGTTTAAAACTTTGACAAAGATGTATCTTGGAATTTTGGAATTTAAAAAATTGAAAATTAATTGTTTATGAAATCTGTACGAGAAATTTTTAGAAATAAAGAATATCTTCTGGACGAACCAGAAGTTATTAAGCTAGTTGATTACTGTGAAGAACTTCAGGATGAAATTGTTGAATTTAAATTTCAAAAAACGGACAATAAAGAACTTGCTTTCCTTGATATGATCAAAGAAGTTATAAAAGGATGTGATGCTGTTGAAAGAGAACAAATGGAACACGAACGCTATGGTTATGACGCATCGAATTATCAGGAAACCATTGCAAATCTAAAAAGCTATATTTATCAACGTTGTCGTGATGAAAAGATTTGGCTCTAATTGAAATAAAAGCAAAATTTTATCAAAATATTGCCGAATTTTTAGTAAATTAGAGGTAAAATTATAGCAATCTCAATCTCATTGTTTTGAGATTTTACAGAGCTAGATCAAATTTGTCAAACATTTAAAACATTAAATATCATGACAGCTCACGTACAACACTTTCATCTCTATCTATTTATTATGCTGGTTGTAACTGCTTCGCT